>JAGNMH010000186.1 GCA_017991275.1 Acidobacteriota bacterium | reverse complement strand
GCGTGATGATGCCTTTGCGGGCGTAATGCATTTGAGTCACGTTGTGGCCGGGCTTTGCTTTCAGCGGCTGGCGACGCAAACCGGGAAACTCTTCCAACTTGCCTTTGGTTTTCTGCGCAGCGTAATTCGCTTCTTCGGATGAGCGGTAGCCGTTGTCTTCGGGTTTGATGGAGCGGCCTTCGTATTCTTCGACGTCGCCGCGTTCGATGATCCAGCTTCGGCGCAAAGCCGGAAGCCCGTCGCGCACGTCGCCTTTGAATTGCGGATCGCCCCACGGGCCGCTGGTTTCATAAACGCGAACCGGTTCGTTGACTTCGATCTGTCCGTTGAAGCCTTTGGTAACGTTCAGGCTGACTTCGCGAAACGGCACGCTGACGCCGTCGGCATGACCGGCGATGTAAACGCGCTGCGAATTTGGAAGCTGAGTCTCGACCGATAAAGATGCTGAATTGTGATTTGAATTGTTTCCGTTGTTTTTCATTGGTTGTCCTTTCTTCCTACGACGGTGTTAACCGTGTCAGGTTCCAAGGGTCTTCGCCTTGCGACGAACTCTCAGCCGTTATCGGCTCCCCTGAAAAGATTGTTTTAGGATTCAAATGGCAATATGCCCAACTCAGAGTGGTAAGGTTCTCTGATGTTAATAGGCTTAAACTTCAAGGAAAGATGACTATTTAAGAACTCATATACCTTTAGACACTCTTTATCTGCCGTTGCAAAATAATCAATCTCATTTTCCACATGGGCTTGGGCAAATAGGTTGGTGTCATTGGGGATAATTAGGCGAGTAGTCAGGTTTAATGCATTTTTGTTTTCATATACTGCACAAGCAAATTGACCAGCCTTTTCGGCGTGTAAGAAGTTGAAAGGTAAGATTTCTAGATTTTTCAAAGGGAGCTCTTCAGTTTTTCCTCTTACACAGTATTCTGCGACGCTAATCGTCGAACACTTAAGCCGATTGCCTTTCTCTAAAAAATGGCGATAAAAATTGAGCGTATTTTTGTGCAAAGGGTCATCTTGTTTAAGCAATCGCATGAAAAAACTCGTATCTAAAAGTATGCACTTACCTTCCATACCCCCTCCTCAAATTTGAAAGCCATTCGTCTGCATCAGCAACTCCAGCCCAACTTTTTTGAGCTTTACTGATTAGTCCATTGATATAGTCTTCTTTGAAGGCCGGGCTGTAATCAATGATTTGAATCAGTTTCAAAGACCCCTTATCAATTTCACCTGTAGAGGTGTTTTGTTTACCTTTAGCTCTAATGCCGTAGTTTTTGTACAGTGGATTGGATTCGTAGTTTTCCAATAACTTTTTATCTGCATCTATCTTTAGAACACCATATTCTTTTGTGTCCAGGTGAACATTGGCTTGTTGTTTCCCTCCAGCATCAATGACTAAGCCATAAAAATAAAATTCTGCATCAACCCACATTTCTTCAGAGCGTATGAACTCCGTATTTTTATCAATGACTATATGCGATGAATTTTCTAGAGATGTTGAAATCTCAAAAGCTACATCTTGCTTCTGAGCAATTTCTCGAAAAGCAAAAAAAGTTTTTGCAGTCTGGGATTCTAAAAAATCGATTGAATAGTTTGATTGCTTAATCTCAGCAAGGACGGCGTTAAACCCAATAATCACCTGTAATGCAGTAGTTAAAACATGCTTCACTGATCCTTCTTGAATGTCATAACTAATTACTGGCCTTTCTTTTTTATTGTTTGGGAATAGTAAACTTTCGGCTTGCTCCAAGACAGCGATGACATCTTTAATGTCATAATTCTTTGGCGTTAACTCCAGATTCCCTTTTTTTCCTATTACCCGAATTTCAAGAAATCCTGTTCTTTCCATATTTACCAGCCAATGAATCACTTAGTAGTCATAAAACTCCAGCCTGCCTTTCAGTGCAGAATCTCCTGCTGCACATCTCTTAAAATGTCCCAGGAAAGCGGTGGAGTCATTGTCGGTTAATGATACAGCGTCTAAACACTTTAATCACCCACCAATGCACGACATTGTTCTCAGCGGTTGCACAAACTCCGGGTCGTTGATGTGGTGGCGTTCTTCTTTCTTTTCAATCGTAGCCGCGATGAAGTCAATCAAGTCGTCGCGCGTGGCTCCGCTTCGCATCAATCGCTTGATGTCATGTTCGACGTTTGAAAACAGACAGGTGCGAATCTGGCCGTCGGCAGTCAGGCGGATGCGGCTGCAATGGCCGCAGAACGGTTGTGTGACCGGGTTGATGAAGCCGATTTCGCCCGGAGCGCCGTCGGCGAAACGCCAGCGCCGCGCCGTTTCGCTCAGATTTTCAGATTGAACCCGTTCCAGCGGGAAGGCTTCGTGGATTCGCGCGCGAGTTTCTTCGCCGGGCATGACCATTTCTCGTTTCCAGACTTTGCCGTTGTCCAAAGGCATGAATTCGATGAAGCGGACGTGGACGCCTTTGGCGCGGGCGAATTCGGCGAAGCTGACGGCCTGATCGTCGTTAATGCCGCGCATCATGACGCAATTCACTTTGACCGGACGCAGCCCGGCTTCGATGGCGGCGTCAATTCCGTCCAGCACGCGAGTCAGTTCGTTGCGCCCAGTCAGCAGCGAAAATCGTTCCGGCGTCAGTGAATCCAAACTGATGGTGATGCGCTGCAAACCTCCGCGCTTCAAGGTTTCGGCGCGACCACGCAGAAAGTGCGCGTTGGTAGTCATCGCCAAATCTGAAATGCCGGGAATCGCGCCCAGCCGTTCGACCAGACTTTCCAGATCGCGCCGCAACATGGGTTCGCCGCCAGTTACGCGAAGTTTGTTGACGCCAAGCGAGACGAAAACTTCCGCCAGCGTGATGATTTCTTCGTAAGTCAGAATTTCGGGTTTCGGTTTCCACTCCATCGCCTCGGTCGGCATGCAGTAAAAACATCGGAAGTTGCAGCGGTCGGTGATGGAAATCCGCAAATCGCGGATGCTGCGGCCAAAACTGTCTTTGAGTACGATTGAATTCATGATTGCTTGCCTTTGGAATTGTCCGGAACGTATTCTAACAGCCGCGAATCGAAAGTCACAAAATCTCTCAACTAAACCAGAACTGGAAAACATTGAGGCAGGCGAAAAGTAGACAGGATTGACAAGATTGAACAGGATTGGCTCCAACCTGGATCAATCGTAGTTTTCATCTTGTTGAATCCTGTAAATCCTGTCTAAAAATTTTCTGGTTTGGTTTAGGCAAAAGGAACCAAACCAATGCCTGAACAATTGGAATCGAAGATCGTCGCGCGGTTGCGGGAAATTCTGGGCAAGGATGCCGTAGCCGCAGACCACGACGAATTGATGGTTTATGAATGCGATGCGATGACGACGCACAAATCGCTTCCGTTGGCGGTGGTGTTCCCTCGCAACACAGAGCAGGTTTCGTTTGTCGTCAAACTGCTGGCAGAACACGGAATCCCGTTTGGCCCTCGCGGAGCCGGAACCGGCTTGAGTTCAGGCGCTGTTGCCGTCGGCTGCGAAAAAGGCGAGCGCGCGGTCATCATCGAAATGGCCGGGATGAACAAAGTTCTGGAAGTGGATTACGTCAATCGCCGAGCCGTCGTCCAGCCGGGACTGATCAACGTTCGGCTTTCGCAAGCCGTCGCCGCGCGCGGCTATCATTATGCGCCTGATCCTTCGTCGCAGACTTCCTGCACCATCGGCGGCAACGTAGCCGAAAACGCAGGCGGCCCGCATTGCCTGAAATACGGGGCGACGACCAATCACATTTTGGGTTTGGAAGTCGTGCTGCCCACAGGTGAAATCGTCAATCTGGGCGGAGCCGGAGCCGACTCGATTGGCTATGACTTGCTGGGCGCTTTTGTCGGCAGCGAAGGCACGATGGGCATCGCCACCAAAGTCACAGTTCGGCTGACTCGCACGCCGCAAATGGTCATCACCTTGCTGGCGGACTTCCTGGATTTGAACGACGCCAGCCGAGCCGTTTCCGCCATCATCGCCGCTGGAATGCTGCCCGCCGCGTTGGAGATGATTGACAAGGTTGTTATTCAGGCCGTCGAAGATTCGATTTATGCAGCCGGGTATCCGCGTGACGCGGCGGCTTGTTTGATTGTCGAACTGGATGGATTGCAGGCCGGATTGCAGACTCAAGCCAAACGCGCGACGGAGATTTGTTTTCAAAACGGCGCTCGCAGCGTCCGCGAAGCCACAGACGAAACCGAACGCAAAAAGCTCTGGGCGGGACGCAAAGGTGCATTCGGAGCATTGGGGCGCATCAGCCCGGATTTGTTTGTGCAAGACGCCGTCGTTCCACGCACCAAACTCCCGGAAGTGTTGGCAGGCATTTACGCCATCGGAGCCAAATACAACATCCGACTTTCGACAGTCTTTCACGCCGGAGACGGCAATCTGCATCCGAACTTGAACTTCGACGGACGCGACCCAGACGAAGTCGAGCGCGTTCACAAAGCCAGCAAAGAAATCATGAAGCTTTGTGTTGACGCAGGCGGTTCGATCTCCGGCGAACACGGCGTTGGCGTAGACAAGATTGATTACATGCCAATGATCTTCGACCAGGCTTCGCTGGACGCGATGTTGGCTGTGAAAGATGTGTTCAACCCGCTCGGCCTATGCAATCCCGGCAAAGCCGTTCCGGCTCAGAAAATGTGCCGCGAACACAAAAAAGGCTTCGACCATTCTCTGTCGAATTGATCAGGTGGTTGGGATTTTACGCGGGGCTTAAAGTTCTGAAGAGCCAGGCTCGCGCCATGTTCCATTCGCGTTGCAAGGTTCGCAGGGAGATTTTCAGGACTTCGGCTGTTTCTTCTTCGGTCAGACCGCCAAAAAACCTGAGTTCGATGATGCGGCTTTTGCGTTCGTCAAAAGTGGCTAGAGAATTCAGCGCATCATTCAGCGCAATAACATCAACGGCTTGTTCATCGGCAACGGCTTTGGCGTTGGTCAGCGAAAGCATCATGGCGTCGCCTCCCTGTTTCAAAGCTTTGCGCCGCCGAGCGTGATCCACCAACACTCGCCGCATAATCTGGGCGGAGACTCCGAAAAAATGCGCGCGGTTTTGCCATTCGACATTTTTCCAGTCAATCAGCCTCAGCCAGGCTTCGTTAATTAACGCAGTCGGTTGCAAGGTATTGTTGGCCGATTCGCGCCGCATATAAGCACTGGCCAGACGGTGCAATTCGCTTTCGACCAAAGGAATCAATTGAGCCAGTGCAGCTTCGTCGCCGTTATTCCAGGCTTGAAGCAACAGTGTGACTTCGTGATTGGAAGAAGCCATTTACTTCACCTGCCTTGATTGGATTGAGTCTGATTTATTCACGATATTGATGTTCCGCAACTGTGCCGCGAATTTACCACAACGCTTTCATCAGAGCCATTTGCAGTCCTTAGCCGAGCAAAAAATCCTTGCGAACGCCGATAGGTACCGCGCGCGTCAGCAAGCGGTGAGTTCACAAAAGCCTACCGCTTGCTGACGCGCGCGGTACTTTACCTGTAACCATCAAAAAAAACTTCAATTCACTTGGCGGGATTCAAACTCCGTTTGCGCCTTATCAAGTACAACCCGGAAAAACTCGATCAGACTTTTCGGTGTTCCACACAATTCGCCGACACGAAGAACGGGTCGGATTCCCGCAAACGGATTCGCCGATTCGCAAGGGCGGGGTGTGTTTACAGGGCGGACGCTTTCTACGGCAGGCGCTGGAGGCGCGCCGCTCATCGTCAAAGGTGTCGGTAGCCCGCGCGTGAGCAAGGGCTTACCCAAGTGTCGGTAGCCCGCGCGTGAGCAAGGGCTTTTTCCGCGAAACCCAAGCCCTTCCTAACGGTCGGGCTACTGACACGAAAACAACTCATTTCCACGGAGGAAAACAAAATGAATCGCACCGTCCACACTCGTTTCGCTTCATTCGCTCAAGCGCATTCACTGCGAATGCTTGTTCTGCTGGCAACGCTGCTTGTCAGTTCAATCGCGGCAATGGCTCAAACAACATCGTTCACCTATCAAGGTCGCCTGACCGATGCAGGCAATCCGGCCAATGGCTCGTATGACTTGCAGGTCAAACTTTTCGACGCGCTGACCGGAGGAACCCAGATCGGCGCAACCAATTCGCTCAACGGAGTCGCTGTCAGCGGCGGAGTTTTCACCGTCACGCTGGATTTTGGCGCGGCGGCTTTTCCAGGAGCCAATCGCTGGGCTGAAATCAGTGCAAAGGCAGCCGGAAGCGCCAACTTCACCACGCTGACACCGCGTCAACCGGTGACTTCGACGCCTTATGCGATCAAGAGTTTGAGCGCCGCAGCCGCAGACGGTCTGTCGGCTTCATGTGCTGGCTGCGTAACCGGCGCGCAAATCGGCAGCTTGCCGGCTACCAGCGGGAATTACATTCAGAACACGACTACGCAGCAGGCCAACAGCAACTTTTTCATCTCGCAGGTTGGAACAGCGGGACAGGATTTGAACGCTGGCAGGGAAATCACCGTGGACTTCGGCGGTACTTTCAACGGCAACTTTACTTCGTTTGGCGGACTAAGATTCGGTAACACAGGGTTTCAAACCGGCGAAGGCATTGCTTCAAAACGCACGGCAGGTGGAAATCAGTTCGGTCTGGATTTCTATACCAACTATGTGAGTCGCCTGTCTATTGTGAACAATGGCAATGTCGGTATCGGCACTTCGACACCCGGCGACCGCCTGGAAATTGGTACCTTTTCTGACCCCGCCGACAATTACCTGACGATCAAGACCGCCGGCGGTAATCAGCGTCGCGGCGGCATCAAGTTCAGAGTGTTCGACGGCAACCTGGGCTTCACTATCGAAAACGACGAGCGCCAGGCTTCAAACGGGCTGAACATTCTGAGACATACGGCCAATGCTCAGTTGCAACCGGTAACTTTTTCAGCCCTCTTCATTGACAAACAAAATGGCAACATCGGCGTCGGCACAACGAGTCCGGGATCATTGCTGACCTTGAAGTCCGGTTCCGCCACAGCCCCTGCGCTGGAAGTTAATCAAGGCGCGATCAAGGTGGCGGGCGCGACCATCAGAACCGACAAGAATGGCACCTCCTCGGCTGTCTTTGTTCATAAAACTACGGCTGCCAACATCCTTGATGGCTTTACCACGTTTATTGAAAACCACCCCTTAGCCTCCGGAGATGCCAATGCGATTCTACTTGTCACAGTGAATCGTAATCCTGGCCTTGGACCATCAGTTGATAACCCAAATCCAATTGGAGTGGTGTTTGATGGCGCCAACTGGAGAATTTACAACGCGAACGGCGCTGCCATGCCGGTTGGTGTCTCCTTCAATGTCATGGTTATCAAGCCATAACCTTGCCCGAAACAGTCGCAGTCAAACTCGCGGGTTATTCCGCAAAGGGCAATCATCTTCGTTATCTCAGGAGAAAAGTTATGAAGACACCAATCAGGCGTTATCACTTAGCTTTGCTCTTTTCATTGTTGGCCTTGTTCGGCGTCTCAATTTCCGCTCAGCGGATTTGGGAAACGCTTCCGGCCAGCTTCAAGGAAAAGATGCACAGCACACGCCGCGCGACTGATCCATCAGCTTCGCCCGGCATTCAAGCAACCAACACTTCTGCCGAACCAGCGCAAGCTAACTTGGCCATTCCACAAAACGTTCTGCCGGGCGGCGGCGGAACCAGCGCCGGCGGCACGTTGACGCTGGACGGAACCATCGGTCAGGGACTGGCCGGCGGCGCAATGACCGGCGGCAGTCTTTCGGCTTCCAGCGGATTCTGGGGCGGAGCTGCGGCGGCTCAATGCCCAACGATCACCGTCAACAATCCGCAAGACCCCAGCGGTGTCATCGGCACGGCTCTGAGCCGAACGTTTACGCAGACCGGTGGAGCAGGAACAGTGATGTTCAGTTTGAACAGCGGCGCTTTGCCCACAGGCGTGACGCTGGCAACGGACGGCAAATTGTCCGGCACACCGATGCAGTTCGGGAATTTCCCGATCACGGTCAAAGCAACTGACAGCAACAACTGCTCTGGCACTGGCGCGACTTACACGCTGGTCGTCAGTTGCCAGTCGCTTTCGGTTTTCAATCCGGCGGTGACAACTGCCATGGTTGGCACGCCTTTCAGCCAGAACTTTACGCACACTGGCGGACTCGGCACGGTCACGTTCACGACGAACAACAGCGCGCTGCCGCCGGGTTTGACCTTGAATCCGAACGGCATGCTTTCGGGCACGCCAACTCAGGCAGGTTCATTCACTTTCACTGTGAGCATCGCCGACGGCAATAACTGTGGAGTCAGCGGCTTGCCTTACACGCTGGTGGTCAGTCCGGGAACGACTACGGCGCGAGTTATTCGCGCTGCGGGCGCAAGTGGCAATCCGGGCGGAGTGGTTGTTGTTCCCATCGAACTTGTTTCGCAAGGGGACGAAAACGCCATCAGCTTCAGCCTGACATTCGACCCGTCAGTGTTGAGCAATCCGCAAGTTGCGCTGGGCAGCGACGCCAACGGCGCGTCACAAAACGTCAACATCAGCCAGGTCGCTTCCGGGCGATTGGGGCTGATTGTGGCCTTGCCTTCGGGGCAATCGTTCAGCGCGGGAACGCGCCGCATTTTCGCCGTAAC
>JAGNMH010000185.1 GCA_017991275.1 Acidobacteriota bacterium | reverse complement strand
GTCGAAATCCTGGCGGTTGTAATAGGTCGTTTCGGTGAAACCCGTCCTGTAAAAATCACGCAAGCTGACGACCGTGTCGTAAATGTTTCGCACCAGCACGATTGGCCGAATGTCGAAGGCCTGCATCAACTGGATGTTTGCTTCCGAAGCTCGACAGTGTTGTTGGGTGACGGTGTTCGTTTTGCCGAACTTGGCCCAGATCGGCAGGTCAAGTTCGTGTTCGTTTTGCAGCGCGGCAAAGACCGAAAAGATCGGACGGAACTTCGTCAGGCTGACCATGACGTTTTTCAAAAACGTCGAACCGCTTTTGGGCGCGCAGGCGATGAAGATGTGTTTGCCTAACTGCTCCGGGCGGTAAGCCGTTGTGTAATCGCTGAGCCGCGCAGGTTCTTTGGTGTAAGCCAGCGCGTTCGCCAAACTTACGTAATAAGTTGGGCAAGGTTGAATGGAAATTGCCCGTCTGAGCAGCGGCAGGGAAGTCACATATTTGTGGTCTCGGCTGAAAATCAGCGCCGTGGTGTGGAAAACGTTGGCGAAGTGGCCTCGAAATTCTTTGTCATTTGCCAAATGACCGCGCAGTTCCAAAGCCATCAAGTCCTGCACCAGTGAATTGATCGTCACACTGTCGGCGCGGTCTTTGGCCAGATGATCAATTCGCCGTTTGTAAGCCGTTGCCAGATTTTGAACGATGCCGTCATAACCCTGAGCGCGCGGCTGAGTCCGTTGCAACAGTTGTTTGAACAGGATAATCGCCGCTTCGCTGTCGCCCTGCTGCAACTTGGCGGTGGCGATTTCAAAATCCTGCCTGTCCTGAATCGCGGAGCCTTGCTGTTGGCGAGCGCCCGCAAAATGGGTTGGTTTACCTTTTCCCATGACTATTTCTTTATGACAGAGAACTTAGCCACAGAGTCTCAGAGACACAGAGAAAAACGAGGGATTTCACTATCCGCGAAGTAAATCTCTGTGGCTCCGTGTCTCTGTGGCAGTTGTTCTTGTGGTCTGCGAACTACTTTCTGAAAAATGCGTCCAGACGCGGACGGATAGAAGCATCTATCGAAGCTTCAGTAGTTTCGCTGGGCATTCCTTTCAACAATCGCCAGCGTTCGACGTGTTCAAGGGCTTTGCCGGGCGCCAGCTTTGTCAGCGGCCCAAGCGATTCGACTTCCAGAAAATCTTTGTTGGTGAACGTCTCGAAGTTGCTGCCGCCGTCGGGGTAGTTTTTGCCTTCCTGATAATCGAAGGCTTTGGCGAACAGCGTGCCATTGTTCAGATAACCCACCCAGCCCATCTGGTGCGCCAAACCAAGTTTGGTTGGCTTCTTCGCGGTTTTGTCCTGTCGCAGTGTGATGTAACGAGTGCCGAATCGCCAACGCGGATCGGACAGGTCAGTGAACGGCCAGACGATCAAATTCTGGTTCGGAGCGAAGCCTCGATAGTCTGGTTTTTCACCCGGTTCCAGCGAACCCGGATGCGCGATCTTTTCCGGCAGCGGAATGATTGCCACGCCGCCTTGAGCCATGACGGTCAACGCCCACGCAGCAAGTTCGACGGTTTTTGTGCCTTTGTTGCGAAGCCGGTGCGTCAGCGTCACGCCAGTTCCTTCCGCGTCCAACGCCACATCAATTTCCTTTTGAATGCCGGTCAGTTTTTCGATTGGCTGAATCAGGCGGACTCCCGTTTCGCCCAGCTTTTCAAATTTGATTGGCGAATTGTCCAGTACGTAAGTTCGTACGGAATCTTCGGGTGCATGCCACAAGCGATGACCGCCGCGAATCTGCCAGGAATCTTCGCCGGATTTGCCCATCTGTTCGTCGAATTCCTTGAAGACATTCGGTTCGCCGACGAACCCGTAACGCATCACGCGCGGCCCGACATCCAGCGTCAAAATCAGGTCAACGGTTCCGTTGGTGAGTTGCAGATTGTTCTGCCAGCCTTTGTAAGCGACGTTTTGCATGGTGACTTTTAGGTTTGCGTGAGTGGTTAAAGTTGAAGCCAGGTTAAAAAGTGCAACTGCTAGAACCGACAAAATAATCAGCCAGAGCAAATGGCGTCGTCTTGATGTGAAATGGCTTTTTTGCACAGGAGCTTCCTCAAAATTGAATTACTTTGGTTAAGCGGTGTCAGGGCGTGGGCGCACATTTGGTTGTTCGCCTGTGGGTTGAGCCTGATTGGGCGGCGGCGTGACGGCAGGCGTCAGGGGCGTAGGGCTTGGTTCAGGTTTCGGCACCAAGTCCGCAGCCGATTTGGCCTCTTCATATTTCTGTTGAGCTTGCAGCGCGTTTTGTTTAGCCGTCGCCGAATCGCCATTTTTTGAAGCGGTTTCAGCCAGTCGCCTCAAATTCTCAGCTTCTTGCCAAATTGCAGGTGCATACTGCGCTGCTTGGGCAGCGTTCGCGGCATCACGAGCTTTTTTCATCTCGTCAAAAAATTGTTGCGCGTCTTTGCGCTCGGTTTCTTTGAGCGCCAATTCATCGCCGACCGCCAACACACGGCGATAGATCGGTTCGGCTTCCTTGAATTTACCCTGGTTAAAGGCGATCTCAGCATCGCGCCAGGCGGTTTGAGCTTCAATGATTTTGGCCGCGAAAACCGGCTTTCCGCCATAACTTTTCTGAATCGTCCTCAAAGCGGATTCTGCCTGTGTGCGAGTAATCTTCGTGTTTTCCTCGGAGCCGTAAAGTCTTTCCTTGCCCAGGTTCCAGGCCGGTTTGGCCAGAAACAGCGCGGCTGCCAACAAGGCGACGAAAATGGCTATGTTGCGGATTGTCCGGGTGGAGATTCCGCTTTCAGGATTTGTTGATGTCATAGTCGGCCTCGGAGTTACTTTGGTTGTGAAGGACGGCGAAGCGTTGATCGGCGCTGTGGCAGCCAGCGGCGTCGAGTTTGTCGGCACAGCCTGTTTGGGTTGTCCCGGTTGACTGAAGTTCGGGGCCGGAAGCGATGGCGGCAATTGTGATGTGGTCACCGCCTTCGTTGGAGCGTTGGCCATTTGAGCCGTCGAAGTTGCGAACACTTCCAGGCGAACAGTTGCCGGAATGGCAGGAGTATTGCCAATTTCACGCGCGGCTTTGAGCAGATGGCTGGCAGCGCGTTTGATCTCAGTTTCCGTGACGTCGGAGGATTTTGCGTGAACGATGTTGTTACGCACGCCTATGCCAAAGAAAACATCAGGCGGATTGCCGAAAAGCGCGCGATTGGCGTCCACTCGTTCGCCTACGGTTGCCGGCTTGCCGTCTTTGCCAAGCAGGTTCGGGCTGACGAAATTCAGCAGATATTCCAGCAAGGAAACAAGCTGGATGATTTGGTTGACAGGATTTTTTTCCTGTTCGATCTGCGTCACCGGATAAACGCCTAGGGGAAGCATTATTGACCTCACAAAATTCTTTGTATTTCCGCCCTGCCGCTGGCAGCCAGATGTTTTACTGGGTGCTCAAATGCTGGCCGAGCACCCAAATGACGGCCAAGCGCAAAGATACTGACCGTCCGCCGATTCGTCAATTCTGACTGGCTGAGTGTAAACTGCCGACTTGATTATCTGCTGTCTGGCGTTTGGCTATTGCTGCCTGGCGTCTGGCTATGGCCAATAAAGCCAAAAACTTGTAACCATTGCGCCAGTTTTTCCGACTTAAGCAAGTGTGAGAGCGCATTATCGCTCTCTGGCATTGCAGCTTTAAGTAAGGCCTTTGGTAAAGATTGACTGTAAAGATTACCCGAATGAGTCGAATGGCTGAATACGCCGAACCTGAGTTGCATAAAGCTCCGCAAGCTCAGATTCGAGAAAAAACCGATGACGAATTGGTCGCCCTTGCTCGCACTGGCGATGAAGCCGCGTTTACTCAGTTGTTCAAACGGCACAATGGCTTGGTTTCTCGTTTGGGGTACAGGTTTTTCTCCCGGCGTGAACAGGTTGAAGAGATCATTCAGGAAGCTTTTGTTAAGGCTTATCTGGCGCTTGGCAATTATCAGGGTGGGCACGAAAAGTCTTTTGTTTCGTGGCTGGCCAGGATTACAGTGCATGCCTGTTACGACGAATTACGCCGGATTAAAAAGCGCGGTGAAAGCCGCCTGGGCGATTTGAGCCAGGAAGAGGAAGATTTTTTGACCGAGCGGTTGCGTGACGTCAGTGCGGGCAGCAATGTTGAAGGAGCAATGATTTCGCGTGATCTTTCGGCAAAACTGTTGTCACGATTGAAACCAGAAGACCGTGTGGTGTTGACATTGCTTAAACAGGAAGAGCTTTCTATCGCTGAAATTGCAGAATTGACCGGATGGACATCAGCTAAAGTAAAAATGCGGTCGCACCGCGCCCAGCAAGGTTTGAGGCGTGTGCTTAAAAAATTTGTGTGAACCGCAAACGTTTGGTAAGGAGTGACACTATGTGGAATAAAAAAACAAATATCGAAGATGAAAAGCTAGATCGGCTGAGTGATGAATTGTTTCGTGCCCTGGAAGCCAGCGAATCCGAGATCAATACGGCTGCCGAATCACCGTTTCTTTTCCGTCGCGTATGCGCGCGGATCGAAGCCGAACAGCGCCGATTGAATGAAGAGAATAATCCCTGGTTTGCGTTGATGGCTCAGGTGCGCCAGGCGATTCCTGTATTTGTGTTGCTGGCGGTGGTTGCGCTGGCTTCTTCAATTTATTTACGTTCCAGCGACCGCAAGCCGGTTGTTGATCAATCTTTAGTAGCCGGTTTACCCATGTTTTTGCAGGATGACGAAGAAGCTGTTGAAGCTTCATTGGTGGGCTGGCACAACAATCAACCTAACCAACGCTAGGAGTGACGAAATGGACACAATTGGCAAAGTAAAAACTCAAGCTTGGATGTTGATGCTGGTTGTCTTTCTGCTTGGCGGAGTGACTGGGGCTTCGGTTGATCGGTTCTGGTTTTTGAAGGGGCAAAACGCTTCGCCGCCAAAACGCGGTAGTGAGCGTGGCCCCGGACGAATGGTGGAAAGGTTAAAGACTGATTTGAATTTGACTGACGAACAAGCTGCCGCTGTTCGCGTCATTTTTGAAGACATGCGAAAAGAATTTCCTCCAAGTCTGATTAACGAATGTCCGGGTGTGAAAGAGTCGCGTGAAAAATCGCGGGCGCGAATTCGGGCGATTTTGACACCTGAACAACAGGGCAAGTACGAGGCAATGAACACCAAACGCGACGCGGAAATGCGCGAACGCGAAAAAAACGAGGCTGCAAAATGAAACCCTCCCGATCCAATTTTCCTTTATGGACGAGTCGAATGACTCAAACAGCATCGCTGCTTCTGGCGATGCTGTTTAGTTTTTACGCTCAAGGACAAACGGGGCAGACGCAATCCGCCAACGCCAACTCCGAAACCTCAAACAAAGCCAAAGCGGAAGCAATTCTGAAGCAAACTCGCGAAGCTTTGGGCGGCGATGCCAGTCTGGCTTCGATCAAAAGTTTGGCCATTAATGGCGGTTTCCGCACGGTTATGGGAGGTCGCGAGGTCAAGGGCGATTTCAAGATTGAAATGTTGTTGCCGGATAAATCCCAAAGAACAATTAAAACCAGCCTTGGGCAGATGTTGCTAACCAGAATTGAAACCACGAATGGCGTAGAAGCCTGGCGCGACACAAAACGGGAATCGAGTATGGTCGGTGGCGGCGGAGCGGATTCTGAAGGAGGTTTTGGAGGCGGTGCAGCTCGTGGTGGCGGTGGCGGTGGGGCTGGACTTGGTGGCGCGGGCGGCGGAGCGGGAGAAGGCGGTGGCGGTGGCGGTGGCTTAGGCGGCGGTGGTGGTCGAGGCGGCGGCGGTCGTGGCGGTGGAGGAGGCGGATTTGGAGGGCCAGGTGGTGGCGGGAATGGTGGAATAGTTGGTGAGGCTTCGCCGGAAACCCAAAAACAGATCAAGGAAGATTACTCGCGACTATTGGTTATGCTGCTGGCCGGGGCGTCTGCAAGCTCTTCTTACGAGTACATTTACGACCGGGAGTTGGAAACCAAAGAAGGTAAGGTTGATGTCATTCGCGTTACTGGAAAAGACGATTTTATTACCTGGATGATGATTGACCGAAAAACTCATCGCCCGTGGATGATGGTTTATCGTGCTGTTGCTCCGCGCCAACCCAGGCAACAGAGTTCAACAATTGTGGGTGAGGGCAACGACGAACCGAGAATGCTGGATTACCAGCTTTTTCTTGCCGATTACAAACAGGAAGGCAATGTATGGATGCCGCATCAACTTGTCAGATCGTCCAACAACCAGTTGGTGGAAGAATGGAAATTGAGCAAATTCAAAATCAACCCGGATATCAAAGCCAGCAAATTTGACAAGAAAAAGTAAGCTTGAACTGCTGACTGCAGAATGGAAAAAGCGCGCCGTTTCATTGCAAATGAAACGGCGCGCTTTTTTTGAATGACCAGCAGACTCAAACCGTAATGCGAGTGTAATCAGCCTTTCGCCTTATTGGTGTGAATCCTTCCTCGCGAATCACATTGACCAGCATGTCTTCAGTAGCTTTGTGATTGGCTCCGGCTTTGGAGATGACATTTTCTTCGATCATCGTCGAGCCAATGTCGTTGGCACCGGAATGCAGTCCTCGCCGTCCATCTGCCAGCCCAACCGTCAACCACGAAACTTGCACGTTTGGAATGTTGTTCAGATACAGTCGGCCCAGCGACAGCCAGCGAAGATATTCTTCGGCGGGCATGCGATCAGGAATGATTTTGCCGATGGGAGTGTTGTCAGGCTGGAAAGTCCAGGGAATGAAAGACACAAAACCGGGTTTGCCGCTGGTGAGCGAACGTTGTTGTAACTGATAGAGCTTTTCCAGATGCTCGATTCGTTGATCTATGGTTTCGCCGTAACCGATCATCATCGTCGCGGTGGTTTTCAGTCCCAGTTGATGCGCCGCTTCCATTGCGTCCAACCATTCCTGACTGTTGCATTCGGTGCGACGTTTGCGGCGAATTTCATCCACCAGAATTTCTCCGCCGCCGCCGGGAATGCTGTCCAAGCCCGCGTCCATCATCGCTTTGATAACTTCCGTGTAACTCATCCCGAAAGTCTTGGCCATCCCGTAAATCTCAGTCGGAGAAAAACAGTGCAGATGAATGCCGTACCGCTGCTTCAATTCGCCGAGCAGCGTTGTGTACCACTCCAGCGGCAGATCGGGATTCAAACCGCCCTGCATCAAAACTCCGCTGCCGCCAATTTCGATCATCTCTTCGACCTTCTCGAAAATCTCTTCGTGGCTGAGCACGTAACCTTCGGTGTCACCCGGCTTGCGGTAAAACGCGCAGAAGTTACAGACCGAAAAACAGACGTTCGAGTAGTTGATGTTGCGATCAACGACATAAGTCACCACGTTGTCTGGATGAAATTCGTGGCGCAGATCGTCAGCCATTCGCTGCAATTCTTCGGTTGAGGCGTTGGTGATGACGCTCTTCCATTCGTCGTGAGCAAGGTGTTCCCGTTTGGTGATTCGTTCAAGCAGATCAGGCACGTTGAAAGCAATTGCTGCTGTAGTCATAAATTTTCTCGATAACATTAGGAATGAGAACCAGAGACCAGGATTCTAGCTTGCGGCCAAAAACTCGTCCAATGCATCAGAGTTGCACCGGCCTGCCTTCGTTCGCCGCTGCATAAAGCGCGACGACCAGTTCCAGTGACTTGCGGCCTTCGCTTCCGTCAATCATCGGCGGACGGTTTTCTATGATGGAGTGCATCATATCTTCAATCTGGCGACGATGGCCTTCGTTGGAAATGGCCGCCGGATTCGCCGAACCGTCCGTCAGTTGTTCGGCTTCGCCAAGATTGGAATCTTCGCCGTCAATCGCCCAAACGCTGATGGCGTCTCCGTCTAAAATGATTGAACCGCGTTCGCCTGAAATTTCCAGCCGACGTTTGAAACCCGGTTTGACCGAAGTCGTCGCCTGAATCATGCCCAGCGCGCCGTTTTGAAATTTCACGGTTCCGACCAGAGTGTCTTCGGCTTCAATATGCGGATAGCGCAGAGCCGATTTCATGGCGAAAGCCGATTCAACCGGCCCCATCATCCAGCGCAGCAAATCAACCGTATGAATGGCCTGGTTAATCAGCGCGCCGCCGCCGTCCTGAGCCATAGTTCCGTGCCACGAATCGGTGTAATACTCCGGCGCGCGATACCATTTGACCAGCGCATCGCCAACCATCAATTTGCCCAATCGTCCTTCTTCAACGGCGAGTTTGATCCGCTGCACCGCAGGCAGAAAGCGCGATTGAAAAATCACGCCCAGTTTGACTCCTGCTCGGTCGCAGGCTTCGATCAAAGCATCGGCTTTTTCCAAAGTTGTCTCAATCGGTTTTTCTGTCAGCACGTGTTTGCCGGCTTCGGCTGCGCGAATGCCGAGTTCGGCGTGCGAACCGCTTGGCGTGCAGATGTTGACCACATGCAATCCAGGATGTTGCAAGAAGTTGTCGTAATCGGTGTACGCGACAGCGCCGAACTTCGTGGCAAATTCAGCCGTACGTTTTTCATCGCGCCCGCACACGGCAACCAACTTTGCGCCATTGATCTGTTCAATCGCCGCTGCTTGAACTGCGCCGATCATTCCTCCGCCGACTATGCCAAAACCGATTTCGTTCATCGTTCTTTTCTCCGCAAATTG
>JAGNMH010000184.1 GCA_017991275.1 Acidobacteriota bacterium | reverse complement strand
TCCCTTACCTCACTTAGTGTAGAAAGTACACTAAGCTTACGCGCCAAGCGAGAATGCTGTCAACAGATATTTTGGAGTGCTGCGCCTTTGGCGTAGCTTTGGTAATCGTAACCTCAGCCAAATTCACGGCTGGCAGAAGAACATTGCCAACAAAACGACTTCCAAAGCTACGCCGAGCGCGTAGCACTCCAAATTTTAACGATGTTCGTAAATCAACTTGCCGTCAAAAATGGTCATCGCAACCTTGGCTTTTTCGATTTCAATCGGATTGATTTTGAAGATGTCGGCGGACAACACCGCAAAATCGGCCAGCTTGCCGACTTCAATTGAGCCTTTCACTTTTTCGTCAAAGCTGGCAAAAGCCGAACCGAGTGTGAATGCTTTGACGGCTTCAGCGACGGTGATTTTCTGTTCAGGAACCCAGCCGCCCGGACGTTTGCCATCGAGCGTTCGCCTGGTCACCGCCGCGTAAATTCCCATCAGCGGTTCCATCGGAGCGACGAACCAATCCGAGCCAAAGGCCAGCACGGCTCCAGCGTCAATCAACGAACGAAAAGCATAGGTTCCTTTGGCGCGTTCGGCTCCGATGCGGTTTTCAGCCCAGCGACCATCGTCAATCGCGTGATAAGGCTGCATCGAAGCAATCACTCGCTGGCTGGCAAATTGCTTGATCTCTTCAGGCCGCAAATGCTGAGCGTGTTCAATGCGGAAGCGTCGGTCGCGCGCGCCGTTTTGTTTTTCGGCTTCGGCAAAAAAATCCAGAATAGTTTTGTTGGCTTTGTCGCCAATGGCGTGAATGGCTATCTGCAAACCGGCCTTGTCGGCTCCGATGATGCGGTCGCGCATTTTGCTTTCGGGAAACATCTCGTCGCTGGGCAGCCCCGAAGTTTTCGGATCGTCCAGATAAGGCGCGAACAACAGCGCGGTTGTCGAACCCAGCGAACCGTCGGCAAAACCTTTCAATCCGCCGATCTTCAGTTTGTCGTTGCCGAAGCTGGCGCGAACGCCAACGGCAGCCAATCGTTGCCAAGCAGCCAACGGCTGATGTCCGCTGATGCGAACGGATAGTTCTCCTCGCGCCAGCAACGTTTGATAAACACCAAGCACATCCGGCGAAGCCGACATGTCCTGCACGCTTGTCACTCCGTTTTCGGCGGCGTAACGCATCGCGGCTTTGACGGATTCGATCATTTCGGCTTCAGTCGGATCGGGAATGACCTTGTAAACGAAGTTCATTGCCGCGTCTTTCAGTACGCCGGTCGGTTCGCCGCTGGCATCGCGGACGATGGTTCCGCCGTCGGGGTCTTTGGTGTCGCGGGTGATTCCGGCCAGCTTCAACGCCAGAGAATTTGCCAAAGCCATGTGGCCATCCAGCCGATTGATGAACACCGGATTGTCCTGCGTCACCGCATCAATCAACTGCCGCGTAGGCAAACTGGCTGGCCGCCAATTTTCGTGATCCCAATTGCCGTTCAGCACCCAGCGACCTTTTGGCAGCTTCGCGGCAAATTCGCCGATGCGTTTGCGGAACTCTTCCTGCGAACCGGCGTCACGCAATTGCACGCTGGCCAAGCCCGCTCCGCCATCCACAAAATGCACGTGAGCATCGTTGAATCCCGGCACAACTCGTTTGCCCTGAAGGTCAATGACTTTGGTTTGTGAACCAATCCAGCGACGAATGTCTTTGGTTGAACCTGCGGCGGCTATGCGATTGCCGACAACGGCGACGGCTTCCGCTTCCTGCTGACGTTCATTGACCGTCCAGATTTTTCCGTTGAGCAAAACCAAATCAGCGGAAGATTCAGTACCGAGAGCGGTAGCGACCGGGTGAGTCGGTAACGCTTGGTAAGCCGCGCATAGGAACAGGAGAGCGAGAAGGGTTTTCATAATTTCTGTAGTTCAGCAGTCAACCGGGTCGCTACCGCTCCCCGTACCGCATCACTCTTTCTTCTTAAAATTGACGACGGTTGAAAACGTAGGGTCTTCGATCTGAATAGTCGAATGCGACAAGTTAAAGCGTTCGGCCAGCAACGCGCGGACTTCGCGCAACACGCGGCAGCTTTGATCGGCGTTTGTGACTACGACGTGGGCCGTCAGCACATGACGGTCGGAAGTAATTGTCCAAATGTGCAAGTCATGAACTTCGCGGACACCGTGGATGCCTTTAATGGATTGTTCAACGGCTGCGGGTTTTATGTGCGAGGGCACGCCCTCAAGCAACACGTTGACCGATTCAGCCACGATGCGCCACGAATTCCAGACAATCAGCAAACTTATAACAACGCTGAACATCGGATCAGCCCAACTCCAGCCTTTCCAGACAATCAACACGCCTGCCGCAATCGCCGCCACTGAACCTAACAAATCGCCCATCACATGCAGATAAGCTCCGCGCATGTTCAGGTTATCGTGTTGGTGCGAACGCGACAGCAACCAGGCCGAAACAATGTTCACTGCCAAACCACCAGTCGCAATCCAGACCAGCGTCCAACCTTGAATTTCTTCGGGCTGGCGAAACCGTTGGTAAGCTTCAAAGCAAATCAGCACAGACAGAGCAATCAAAGCCACGCCATTGACCAGCGCAGCCAGAATTTCCAGCCGATAAAATCCGTAAGTCTTATTCGCCGTTGCCGGGCGCGCGGCGAATCGAACTGCAAACAAAGCCAGCACCAGCGCGGCTACATCGGTGAACATATGCCCGGCGTCTGACAGCAGAGCCAGACTGTTCGACAAATAACCGCCAATCGCTTCGGCCAGCATGTATCCAAACGTCAGCAGCAGAACGGTCAGCAACGTTCGCTGCGAAGCTCCGCGTGTGTGGTCGTGATGATGATGTTCGTGCGGATGATGCGCGTGGTCGTGAGGATGAAGTTGTAACGCCGGAGTGCTCATCGCTGGTGATCTTAGCTCAAACGACTTCCGAGCGGCAGTCGTCTTCCAAAACTTCGTAATATCGCTGACCGGCGCAAGCTCGACAGAGAGTTCGGCCATCATGCAAGACTTCGCGGTGATCGTTGATGCCTTCGCCGCATTCGTCGCATTCGACGCGAGCCAGCGGATGACCGGGCTTGTCAGCGTCGGGCAAAGCGATTTTGACTCGCTGCCAGGTGAACAGGTCTTGGTCTGGCAGAGTTTTGTAAGCTTCCAGTTGCTGCTCTTTCTTGGTCGGCAGATGACTGAAAAGCTGCTTGGCCAGTTCGCGCGAAGCTTCAACGGCGACGACGCGAACGGCTTCGTTGGTTTCTGTGTTGAGGAACGTCGCGGCCAGCTTGCCGAAGTCTCGAAACTTCAAGGTTCGTTTGCCCAACCGACAGCCTGTGACGGTGTTGATGGCGTCCGCAGCGCAGCGGTCAATTTCAACAAAAACGATCAACCGTTTGCCGACCTTTGGCTCTTCGATGCCAATCAAACGACAACCCAGCATCGCCATCCGCACGCCCAAAACTTGACCAGGGCACATGTGTCCGTGATTGCGTTCGGCTTCTATCAGGTATTCGGCAAGAGTCAGCATTAAGAGTCTCAATCCGCTTGCTCACGCGCGCGGTACTGATATGCAATCAATACAACAAATAAGGTCGGCGGCGTTCGGCGAAGTCTTTTTCTCCGGCTTGCCACGAAGCGGCGATGTCTTCCAAGCTCGCGCGCCCTTCGATCTGTTCGCGCAGCTTTGTCGTTCCGGCAATCACATCAAACGGCAATCGGTCGTATACGTATTCATACGGCGGCGTTTGCCACTTGAAACCGTCGGGATAAAGGTCGTGCATGGCTTTGATCAGAGCGATGCCAGCGATAACTGGTTTGAAAGCTTCGCGGTCAGTAACGTGAAGCTGAACTCCGTGGCAGAGTTGCGCCACGTGTTTTTGAAAGGTCGGTTTGAAACTGTGCGGGCGAAAGTGAGCGCCGGACAGACGATGATTGTTCAGATGCTCGGCCAGTTCATACGAATCGGCGTAAGGTGCCCCGGTAATTTCAAATGGGCGAGTCGTGCCGCGGCCTTCGCTGAATTTCGTGCCTTCAATCATCACCATTCCCGGATAAACCACAGCCGAATCCAACGTTGGAATGTTCGGCGAAGGAAGCACCCAGCGCGCGTCTGTGTCGTCAAACCAGAATTCGCGTTTGTACCCTTGCATCGGAATGACTTCCAGGTCGCAGCCAATGCCGAATTCTTCGTTGAACAATCGCGCCAATTCGCCGACGGTCATTCCGTGGCGCATCGGAATCGGAAACATCCCGACAAAAGATTCGTGGCCGGATTCCAGGATGTTGCCTTCGATTCCAACACCGCCAATCGGATTTGGCCGGTCGCAGACGATGAAGCGTTTGCCGAGTTCTTTGGCCGATTGCATCGCCAGCGCCATCGTGTAAATGAAGGTGTAAACGCGAGTCCCCACGTCCTGAACATCAAAAACAATCACGTCCACTTCGCTAAGCATTTGCGCCGTCGGTTTGCGGACTTCGCCGTAAAGCGAATAAGCCATCACTCCGGTGCGCGCGTCGCGGAAGCCCTCCCATTCGATCATGTTGTCCTGGGTTTCTCCGCGAATGCCGTGTTGCGGGCCGAACAACGCCGTCAGGTTGACGGTCGAATCCTGGCTCAACAGATCAGCCGAATGGCGAAAGTTGTGGTCAATCGAAGCCGGATGGCAGATCAGCCCTGTGCGTGCGCCGCTCAAAGATTGTGGGTGGTCGCTCAGTAAAACTTCGATTCCAAGTGCGATTTTATTCATCAGGTTATTTGGTTCAGGAATTGAAAGCGGAAGCTTCGCGCTTCAATCACATCAGGCAAGGCACAGCAAGCAAGGATGCCTGCGTACCCATTTACTGAGCGCGTGAAATCAGAAAAGCAAATCCGCCAATGACGACCACCAGAGCAATCACCAGCAGCGCGATTCCAAGTCCGACAGCCAGATAGTTTTTCTGCACGAAGCTGCGTTGTTCCTGCTGGCTTTGATCTTCAGACTGCTGAATTTCGCGCCAACGCTCGCTCATCTTTTCGATGGAAGCAGGGTAAGAAGCTTCAGCGCCAAGCGGCGGAGTCTTTGGCGATTCTTCAGTCATTTTCTGCTGTTGTTTCTCAAATTGATTCACGGCTGGGAGTATCAAAGATGCCTCGTGGAGTGTCAATCTTTAGACTTTCAAACAGAATTGTTGACTTCCTTTTGGTCGCAGCCACAAAATTGGACTTATGGGAACGCCGACAATTACTCAAATCACGCCGCTGTTGGTGAACTGGCGTCAAGGCGATGAAAAAGCTTTGGAGGATCTGCTGCCGATTGTTTACCAGGAGTTGCGTAAAATCGCCGACAGTTACTTGCGCCGGGAACGTTCAGATCACACGCTGCAACCGACGGCGCTGATCAACGAAGCTTATATGCGGTTGGTGGAT
Source organism: Acidobacteriota bacterium (assembly GCA_017991275.1). Lineage (GTDB taxonomy): Bacteria > Acidobacteriota > Blastocatellia > RBC074 > RBC074 > RBC074. Next base: position 3,232 of record JAGNMH010000184.1, on the reverse strand, counting down.
CAAAGTCTGCCGCAATGGCAAAACCGCGCGCATTTTTACGGAGTTGCCGCCCAGTTGATGCGCCAGATCCTGGTTGAACATGCGCGAGCACAAATGACTCAGAAACGAGGCGGAGGCGCGGAACAAATCGAACTTGAAGACGCGCTGAATTATGTGCCTGAAAAAGCGGCGGAACTGGTGGCGCTGGATGATGCGCTAAATTCATTGGCAGAGTTCGACGAGCGCAAAAGCCGCTTGATCGAGTTGCGTTACTTCGGCGGTTTATCGGTGGAAGAAACCGCTCACGTCATGGATGTTTCAACCGCCACCATCACGCGCGAACAACGCCTGGCTCAAGCCTGGTTACGTCAGGCGTTGCGAAAAAACTAAGCGGAGGAAATTGCCGCAAACCCATCTTATAAGCTTATGACCCCTGAACGCTGGCGCAAAATCGAATCCATATTCCAGACCGTCATCGAAAAGCCAAAACCCGAAAGACAGATGATGTTGACGCAATACTGTGGCGAAGACACCGAATTGCGCCGCGAAGTCGAAGCCTTGCTCAGCGAAGATGAAACAAACGATGTTGACGACTTTATTCAGGCTCCAATCAAAGATGTAGCTCAATCCTTACCTACGCTGAAAACGGACAATTACATTGGGCGTGATATTGGTTCGTATCACATCGTCAAGATACTGGGGCAAGGTGGAATGGGCGCGGTCTACCTGGCTGAACGTGCCGATGCCGAATACTACCGCCAGGTCGCGCTGAAAATCGTTAGGCGCGGAATGGATTCCAGCTTTGTGTTGAAACGTTTTCGCGTCGAGCGGCAGATTCTGGCTACGCTGGAACACCCGAACATCGCTCAATTGTTGGACGGAGGTTCGACCAAAGACGGTTTGCCTTACTTCGTTATGGAGTACGTTCAAGGGCAACCGTTGACCGAATACTGCAACACGCAGCAACTTTCGTTGGCAGATCGGCTGAAATTGTTTTTACCGGTTTGCGCCGCTGTTCAGCACGCTCACCAGAAATTGATCGTTCACCGCGATTTGAAACCCAGCAACATTCTGGTCACGACAGAAGGCACGCCGAAACTGCTGGATTTCGGAATCGCCAAACTGCTTGATCCAACTTTGTCGCCTACGCCGCTCACCCGCACCCAGACATCAATGCGGTTGATGACGCCCGATTACGCCAGCCCCGAACAGGTGCGCGGCCTGCCGATCACCGCCGCCAGCGATGTTTACTCGCTCGGTGTTGTGCTTTACGAATTGTTGACCGGCGCACGGCCTTACCAATTTGATACTTACTCACCAGCCGAAATCGAGCGCGCCATCTGCGACACAGAGGTTGAACGCCCAAGCGCGCTCGCCGAAAAACTTCATAGTTCGGGTATGGTGAAATCGGAGGACGGAAAACCGAAGATGGGAGGGCGATTCTTCCATCATTCTTCTTTCATTCCACGTCGTTCCAGTCTGCGCGGTGATTTGGACAACATCGTCTTAATGGCTTTGCGAAAAGAACCGGAGCGACGTTACCAATCCGTCGAACAACTGGCGAAAGACATTCGCTGTTATCTGGAAGGTCGTCCAATCAGCGCGCGACGTGAAAGCGCGATTTATCGCACCGGTAAATTCGTTCGCCGCAACAAGCTGGCAGTGACTGCCGCCGGATTGGTGTTTTTCAGTTTGCTAGGTGGAATCGTTACAACGACTCGCGCGGCTCGCATAGCCCAGACAGAACGCACGCGCGCCGAAGCCAACCTGGTTGAAGCTCAAACCCAACGCGCCGAAGCCGACCGCCAGCGCCTGATTGCTGAACAGCAGCGCGCTGAAGCGCTGACGCAACGCGAACGTGCCGAAACCGAAGCTGCCGAAGCCAATCTGCAACGAGAGCTTGCCGAAGCCCAGCGAGCCGAAGCCGATGCCCAGCGCAAAAACGCCGAGACTCAACAGGAACGCGCCGAGCGCCGCTTCGCCCAGGTGCGAAAACTGGCAAACACATTTCTGTTCGATTTTCACGACCAGATTCAAACACTGGCCGGAGCCACCGCCGCGCGTGAGATGGTGGTGAAAACCGCACTGGAATATCTGGACAGCCTGACCAAAGACGCCGAAAACGATCCTTCGCTATTGTTGGAATTAGCGGCGGCATACACGCGGGTCGGTGACGTTCAAGGCGCACCTGACCGACCAAACCTCGGCCAAAAAGATGCTGCCAAGACAAGCTATCAGCGCAGCATCGAGCTTGGGGAAAAATTACGGAGTGCCGGACGAACAGATGTACCAATGATGCGGGCGTTGGCCTTGGCTTATAGCAGAATGGGCGAACTGACAAACAACACTGGTGATAAGTTAATTGCTCAACAGGCCACTCAAAAAAGCATGGAAATTGCCAATCGAGTTTTGGCCACCGGCGTAAAAGATGATGACTTCTATTACATTTTGGCGATAGGTAATCACGTCTTAGGAAATCTGGAAAATAACCGTGGGAATGAACTTGGGGCGTTGTCTTATTCGCAAAGCGAAGCTGATGCCAGTGATCGGTGGTTGAAAGAAATGGGAACGCCACGCGCGCGCGTCAAATCCTCACAGAGTTTTCGGTCACTGGGGGATGCATTGAGGAATCTGGGGCGTTTGCCGGAAGCCAGGGAAAATCTGAATCGCGCACTGGCATTGCAAAACGAGATTTGCCAATTGGAGCCGAACAACGTAGACGCACGATTATCCAGAGCAAGTACTTATTATTTCCTCGGCAAAACAGTACATGAACTGGGCGAACTCAAAGAAGCGCTGGCTTATCACCGACAGGCTTTGAATGTTTTTGAAGAGGTGGCAGCGAAGGATCCAAAAAATGCGAGCGTGCGTTCACTGCTTCGTTTTCAAGCCTCATTCCTCGGAGCTGAATTGCTGGACTCCGACCCGGCGCAAGCTGTCGAAGTCCTTAATAAGTCGCTGCAACGTGGCAGTGATGAAAGGCCGATCCCGCCGCAATATCGCATTTACCAGGTTTTCACTTATCTCAATCTGGCCAGAGGGCATTGGTTGACTGGTAATCGCGCAGAGGCAGAAAAGAGCCTTCAGGAAGCGCAATCGTTATTGCGTGCCGCCCCAGCCAAACAATTTTATGAAATGGGGATTCCACTTTATCGCGTGCATAACTCTGCCGGATTAGTTCTGCTCGAAATGGGCGAGATAGCCCCTGCCTTGACGCATTTGCAACAGGCGCTCCAACTAGGACAGGAATATC
>JAGNMH010000183.1 GCA_017991275.1 Acidobacteriota bacterium | reverse complement strand
AACAAGCCAAAGACGAAAAGTGAAAGCGAAATGACGGCTGAACCAAACAGAAAAGAGAGTGCAAAAAGCTCCACGCTGTTTGCACAATTTGGCAGCAGCAACCGGCTGATTCCCAAACCGCCAAGCAATAAGAGGCACAGCGCTACTGCGAGCAATAGGAAGTCCATTCTTTTGCCTCTTCGATTGGAATCAGTTTCAGGTGTTTTCCAATTTCTGTTGGTGGTTCCAATCTTTCCAGGTCGGCGGGTGGGGCGGTTTGATAAAACATCAGCCAGCGAATTTGTTTTCCGGCCCGCGGCTGAAACAGCAATTCTGGATACTTGCCGCAATGCAAAGCGCCGATTTCATGCGGCCAGCTTAGCGAAGCTACGGCGCGATAAACCAATTCAATTTCGGGTTGACGCGGCGGAGCAACGAAAAGAATCGCATCATCTTTCGGCAGTTGCGAAATCGCAGCCAGTATTTTTTCTGAAGGAGCAGGAATTTCCAGCTGGCGCAGATAAGCGTCAGTTGTCGCGTAAATGCCTCCGGCAGAACGCGCAAGCTGCTGAGGGGCAACCAGTCTGGCCATTCGATTATTGAAGCTGGAAATTGCCGAGCATCCGAGCAAGCCTGCACAGCCGACCGATAACAGACAGACGGCAAGTAGTTTCAACAAAGCCTTTTTATCTTCAATCGTCGCCATTCGCGCACGGAGTCTAGGCAAGGATGCCGATTGCGTCAAAAGTTTGCGGCAATTGACGGCAAAGCACTCAGCACGTAAAAAGCCTTCGTCCAACAGCACAGAGATAACGAATCGGATTTACAGCAATGGCACTCGGAGTTTTCCCAAACGAAAAAGTCGAACGATGGGCGGCGCTGGCAACTGTGTTGCTGACGCTGCTGCTTTTTGGAGTGGGAGCTTCGCGACTGATTTATCCTTTCGATGTTGGCCACTTTGAAGCCTGCACCTGGACGCCCGCGCTGTTCGCGGCGCAAGGGAAAAACCCATACGACATTGCCCTGCGTGAACCGTTTGCGACTGCGCCTTACGGATATTTTTACTACTTGGCGGTCGGCGTTGGTTTGCGGGTGTTCGGCTGGCAATTCTGGTTTGGGCGGGCGCTGACGATTTTGGCTGCCGGTGTTTGCGTTTATTGTCTTGGGCGGATTGTTTGGGCATTGACTAAAAACCGTCAAGCCGTGCTGCTGTCGGCAATGATCTTTCTGGCCACGATCACCTTGCATCACTGGCTGGGAGTTCATCGCCCGGATTTGCCCGCGCTGGCTTTGGCTTTTGCGGCGCTGGCTATTGTTTTTGCCTTTAACGGTGAGGGCGAATTTCGTCTGCCGATTGTGACGGTGGTGATTGTTTTGCTGGCTTCGGCTTTCTTTTTCAAACAGACAACTCTGCTGCCAATAGCGGTCTCAACCGCGCGGTTTTGGCAAATGGGCAGGCGCAACCCGGCTTTGAGTGTCTTGTTCGCCACGATTCTGCTGATCGCGATTATTGGGTTGGCGTTGAACGCGACTTCAAACGGAGCATATTTCTGGCAACACTTCACATTGGCGGAGCGGGTTCCGCACAGTTATGGGATGGCTGGGCACTGGCTGTTGAGCCTGTTCAAATCGGCTACGACCTGGATTGTTGCGGGCTTGTTCGTTGCGGCGCTATTCGCTGGCAACAATCACACAGGCCGGTTTTCAGGTGACAAATTCAACGCATGGTTGAAATCGCCGGTTTGTCTGTGGAGTTGTTACCTTGTCGCCGCGCTCGGTTTCGCTTTTGTGACTTCGGCGCGCGCTGGCGCTTACATAAATTACTACCTTGAAGTTTCGATTGTTGCCGCAGTTGTTGCCGGAACAGCCTGGCGGCGACTGGCGGAATACGGTCGTTGGCAGAAGTTTTACCCTGCGCTGGTGTTGCTGATTTTGCTGGCAGGAGCTTTTGAGTTTTCGCGTATGGCTCGTGCGGAAAGTTATCGTTGGCGCAGTTTGCCTTACTATCGGGAACTGGTGACGACCTTGAAAAACGACACCTTGCCGGATGGTTTATGTATCAGCGTTCACCCTGAGTTGGCAGTTGCCGCCGGACGCAGTTTTCATTTCGGCGACTGGATTCAATATCACGACGGCAGATCGCCGGAGTTGCGACAGGCATTTGCAAATGCAGTGATCTCAGGGCGTTATGCGGCTATTGTCTGGCTGAAACCGGGCGATCCGGCTTTGCCGGGTTACAAGGTCGTTTCAATGCAAACACCTTTGCCGGACAGGCATTATCCGGTTTATCTGTTGTTGCCGGCGACCGTTACCAACCGATAACTTCAAACCAATTTTCAAACATAAATGAACAGCTTGTTAATTGACGAACTTCGGAAAAGTTATAGCGAAAAGCGCGCGGCGATTCAGGCGCGACTTGGCGAGTTTGCCGAAATCGGAGTCAGCCGTGACGATGCTCGCTTGTTTGAGGAGCTGTGTTACTGCATCTTTACCGCCGGAGCCAGCGCACGAATGGGGCTGAACTCGGTTGAGCGCGTTCGCCGCCACTTGCTGAAAGCAAGGCATGCGCGGCTGGAAAGTTTACTGGTCGGAGCGCACCGTTACCCGCGCGCACGGTCTGGTTACATCGTACACACACGGAATTATCTAAAAGGCGAATGCAATTTGCGGCTGAGCGAAAAGCTGGATTCATTCGGCAAAGACGCCGAAGCCCGGCGCGATTTCTTTGCCCGCAATCCTGGCATCAAAGGCATAGGTTACAAAGAAGCCAGCCATTATCTTCGCAATATCGGTTATCGTGGTTACGCGATACTGGACAAACACATTCTGCGGACTCTGCATGATTGCGGAGTGATCGAATCGCCCAATCCGCCTTCGACAAAAAAAAAGTATCTGGCTGTCGAAGAGCAGATGAGAAATTTCGCCGCAGAGCTTAGAATCAATTTTGACGAACTTGATCTCCTGTTATGGTCGAACAAAACCGGCGAGATATTGAAATGATGAACTCTGAATGATTGGATGATGAATCACCTGATTCGACTGACACGCCATTCATCATTCGGAGTTCAGCATTCATCCTTTCTTGGAGGTACTGTTATGAAATTCGCTCTCCGGAACCTGATGATTACCATTGCTGCTGCCGTTATGCTTGCAGCTCTCAACCTGGAAACGCTGGCTGAATCGCGCGGCAAGGCGCTGAAACGCGCTGAGAAAGAAATTCGCGCCACCAATTTTACGGAAGCTGAAAAGATTTACCGGCAATTGTTGGAAAAGGATCAAACCGACAAAGACGCCCGGCTGGGTTTGAGTTTTGTATTGGTGAAACAGCTAAAGCTGCAAGATGCTTACGATCAAGCAGCGCAGGTGATTTCCGCCGACCCGCTCAGCGCGCGAGCATTTGCCCTGCTGGGAACTTCACTGCTGCGTTCCGGCGAATTCCGCAATTCGGTTGAGGCGCTTTATACCGCAGTCAAATTCGATCAGAAACAGGCGCTGGCCATCGCTGGATTGTCTGAGATCGAATACTTTGAAAATCGTGCCAGGACTGCCTACGAAGGTATGAGAAGAGCCGTCTCACTGGAACCGAACGAGCCTGATTATTATGTCTCGCTTGCCCGCGCCTGCTCACGGCTGGAGTATTACACCGAAGCGGCGGATTCCTATCAACGATTCCTGGAAGTTTCGCCGAAGACCGACGTTGAACGCCGCGCCCGTATCAAAGGGTTGATTGATTTTTACCGCTATCTGGGGACCACCAAAATCAACCGGGCCAGCGGCAAAGAAGCCGTGACGCTTCCTTTTGAACTGATAAACAATCGCCCATTCATAAAGATAATGATTAATGGCAAGGGGCCATTCCGTTTTGTGATTGATACTGGCGCCAGCATGTCCGTCTTGTCGGACAAAACCGCGGACTTGCTGGGCATCAAACCGGTTGCCAAGGGCGGCAGCGCGCGAGCCATCGGCGGCAGTGGAACCTTTCCGATATTGTATGGCTTGTTGGATTCGATTCAGATGGGTGAAACCAGGATAGACGTTGTGCCAATTTACATACGCACAGTCCATTCGACTTCTGAAACTCCTGAAGCGGAACGCTCCGACGGATACATAGGGTTGTCGGTTTTGTCGCAGTACGCCGTGACGCTGGATTACAAAACTCAGGAAATGTTGCTGGATAGAACGCCTTTGCGCGAAGACCAATTGGTTCAATCGGCTGCCGATCAAACTGGAGTTGCAGCCCCTGTTGAGAATCTGGGTGCGCTGGCGGCTACCGGAGTTGACGTTCCAATTCGCAGCACCAGTGGAGGACTGGCCAGCGCCGAAGCTCATTTGCCGACAATGGATCGTCCGCTGAATTTCATAGTTGACACCGGAGCGACGATTTCAGTGATTTCCAAAGCCGCTGTCAAACATAATCAGTTGGAAGGGATGAAGCTGAAAGGCGAAACTTTTCGTGTCATCGGCGCAGCCGGAGTCGAAGACGGCGCAGAGGCTCTGGGGCTTTCGACGCTGACGGTCAACAATCTGCGAAAGAGCAATTCCCGCGCGCTGATTCTGGACCTGGAAGCGGTCAACGAAACATCTGGCTTTGAACAGCATGGAGTCTTGGGTGGAGATTACTTGCGTCATTTCCGGGTCGTGCTGGATTTGCGGAGACATTTTTTCGGACTGACTCCGCAAAGCCCTGCGATTACCATCGCGGCGGAAAAGAAGTGAGCCTGGAACAATGACCTCGACCATATATCTGGAAACTTCTGTCGTTGGCGCTTATCTGGACAAAGGCGATTCCTTTCGGCGCGATTTGACAATTCGGTGGTGGGAACACGAACTTAAAAACTATCGTGCCTATATCTCGCCACTGGTTCAGCGTGAACTTGAGCGGACGCGCGAACCGTATCGCAAAAGTTATCTGAAGCTGATTCACCATCTGCCCCAACTGGAAGTCCCGGAAGAAGCCGCCATTCTGGCTGACGGTTATATCGGTCGCGGTATTTTTCAGCGGAAGTTTCTGGGAGACGCCCTGCACGTGGCATTGGCTTCGTTTCACAAGATTGATTATCTGGTAACCTGGAATTTCGGTCATCTGGCCAGTGTCCATCGTCAGGCCCGAATCAAACTATTCAATACCGCCGCCGGTTTTTTCGTCCCGGAGATTGTTACTCCGGAATTTTTGGTGAGTGAGCTTTACTGAGTAGTCGGTAGCATTATTCTACCGACTACCGATTTCTACCGACTACCGAAATGTACCATCGCCCCCGATTTTTAGAAGAGTTGGATGCAATACGCGAAGAGATGTCGCGTGAATGTGATTATGACGTTGACCTGTTTGCCGAAATGGTTCGCAGCGATCAGGCTCCAGGCCACGGGCGGTCGCGCAACATTCGCGGAGTTCGGCAGTACGCCCCGCCGAATCCTGCGCTGGTGGAAAAATCATCTCGCGGAAAGAAAGATGATCTGTAATGAAAAAGCATGGAATTAAGGCCTTAGCCTGTTTCCTGCTCAAGGAAGTTTCCTGATGAATTATGCCTGAGCCTTTTGACGCAATTGGGTTTCAAATTAAAGACGACGCTTCTTACAAGGCGCTGGCTGAACAGGCTCATCAACTCGGCGCGCTCAGCAAAGCTCACCGCCCGCTGGGAACCTTGCATGGCTGTTGCTGGAGTCTGGGCGCGGGTTTAGAAGTCTGGACAGTCCTTTATGAATCGGCCAAGGGGATGTTTTACGCCGATTGCCGACCGGCTTTTCGCGGCCAACGGCTGATCGGATTTTATCCGTGGGAAATTCTGGAATACGAAGAAGACGGCGAAGCGATTGTTCGCGGAGCAGTTCTGGATTCTCCATTGGAGTTCATGTTTGCGCTGCAAAACATCACTGAAATCAATCCGCTGGATTTTCGTGAACGCCCAATTACTGCCGCAGTGGCCGGGTTGGCTTACCGTGCAAAAGTTGGCACTCGCAGCGTCAAACCCGCTTTTGAACCTTTGACCGAACGTTCGCGCAATCGCCGGACAACCGAAACCGATTACACCATTCGTGGCAAAATTCTTTCCTGGCGCGAAATGCACAACCCACGCACCGAGGAAAATCTGTTCTGGGTGGACGTAGACGCAGGCAAAATCAAAATCGAAGTCATCATTAACCGCACCGATCTGAAGGGTGAATTGAAGGTCGGCGCCTGGCTTTCCGCCGAAGCCTGGCTGCAAGGCCACATACTGAACGACAAAGATTTGATGATGCGTTACGAGGGCGTTGACCGCGAAGCTTCACCCGGTGATCTGTGGATTAAGCTCCGCCGAGACCATTGAGGCTTTGGCTTGCCATTCAGCTTACTTGCGAAAGTCCCTACCACCATCAGGAGTTTCAGGTCGAGCGCCACCGAACGTTTGCCGCGATTCATCACGTCAAACTTCGAGCTTTTGGCATTCGGACGATCAATGCGAACGACTTCCGCGCCTATATCCGCCAGCATCATCGCGCAAAACGGCCCCGGCCCGATGCCCGCCATTTCAATGACTTTTATTCCTTTGAGTGGTCCCACGAGTTCCTCCTGAAAACTGATCTAGTGCAAACTGAGTGACTATGCCCATCGTTATCTCATCAAGGTCTTCTTCTCGTTCGGAAGGCGTAGCCTCGTGGGCGAGCCGCAAAAGTTCTGCGCTCACGGCTTGAGCCAGTTCCTTCGATTCGCTAACCACACAGGAAAGAATCCAACGTTTCCATATCAGGTCGTCGCTCACCAGAACGGCTTGGACCTGTGGCAGTAATGAAATGCCGATTGTTGCTAAAAACGGAGCCAGCACTTGGGCGACCGGCCAATTGTAATCCTGCAACCAAGCCACCAACTCCGGTAACACAGAGGCAACCATCGGATAACCAGCCTCAACTGCCGCCTGAGCCGTAGCGGTGTCGTGTTTGTTCTTGGGTACAAATTGAACAAGTGCCTCTTCTCTCGTCATCACATCTCAATCGTAGGGCCGAAATGTGGCATCCGAACAACTCGTTGGGCTGTATTTATCAACAGCACATTCATTCGTCTGGTTTACGAATAATAATGGCATCAACTGTATAGTCAGGCTGCCAATAGAAATCAGGGAATTTAAAATCAAGCCCGATCCAAACCAACTGACCAATAAAACCATTGAGGATGTTTTGTAGTTCGTGATGTGTATTGCCTGATTCTATCTGGGTAAACCGATCAGGATAATAGGCTGGTTTTACGACGACAAAATCTGGCCCCTCAGCAAACATTGTTTTTGCCTCGTCAATAAAGTCATCATTTACGATGCCACGTAGAGGCAACATATTTTGGCACGAGACAAAAATAACTGAATCTGGTTGGGCGTGTTCCGTAAGATGATTGAATTCCGGTATTGACCGGATGATCATAAAGTCCCCACCTGAGCCACTGTGGGGCAGATACCGTTCAACGAAAAGCTCAGCAGTGTCGGCAAACCACGTTGTTATTGTTTGCTTTACCTGAGGTTCGTTGATCGAAAATGGCCCCATATCATGTGCTCCTGCATCAACGCGAAGCAGCTTCTACTGTTACGCGGAGGATAACCTTAAACATCTGCGCCAACTCTTATAAAGTGCGCCACGAAAACTCATTGGTAAAAGCTCTCGCCTTTCGCGGCCATCTCGACCAGCAGCTTTGGCGGAGTAAAACGTTCGCCGTACATTTCCGCCATTCGGTCGCATTCGGCGACGAAGTTCTTCACGCCGACGGTGTCAATCAGCGAAAGCGGGCCGCCGGTGTAAGGCGGAAAGCCGAGGCCGAGCATTGCGCCTACGTCGCCATCTGCCGGATCGGTCAGCACGCCTTCTTCCATACAGCGCGCGGCGTCGAGCGCCTGGGCGTAAAGCAATCGTTTCTTCACTTCTTCGACGCTGGGTTGTTCGGCGGCTACCGGGAAGTGGTCGGTCAAGCCGGGCCACAAAAACTTCTTGCCGCCTTCGGGATATTCGTACATTCCCTTGCCGGACTTACGGCCAACGCGGTCGAGCTTTTCAAAAAACAGCGTGGTGACGGCTTCGCCGGATTGCGGCTTGTACGCATCGCCCAGGTCTTTTTTCGTCTGTTCGCGGATGTGATAGCTGAGGTCAATGCTGACTTCATCCAGCAGCGACAACGGGCCGACGGGCATTCCGGCCATTCGCGCTCCGTTTTCGATCAGCGCCGGAGCCACGCCGTCCAGCAACATCGTTGTGCCTTCGTTGATATATGCGCCACAGAACCGCGAAGTGTAAAAGCCTCGGCTGTCGTTGACTACAATCGGAGTCTTTTTGATTTGCTGAACGAAATCCATCGCTTTGGCCAGAGTTTCATCAGACGTTTGTTTGCCGCGGATAATTTCAACCAACGGCATTTTGTCTACCGGCGAAAAGAAATGCAGCCCGATGAATTGGGCTTGGCGAATGCTGGCTTCGGCCAAACCGCTGATCGGCAGCGTGGAGGTATTCGACGCAAAGATCGCGGTGTCAGAAATGACGGCTTCAGCTTTGCGGGTGACGTCGGCTTTGATTTCGCGATTTTCAAAGACGGCTTCGATAACCAGTTCACATCCCGCGAGATCGGCGTAATCCGCTGTCGGCTGGATCAACGAGAGAATAGCGGCGGCTTTTTCTTCGGTCGTGCGGCCTTTCTTGATG
>JAGNMH010000182.1 GCA_017991275.1 Acidobacteriota bacterium | reverse complement strand
GCTGTTCGCGGGTTTTTGGCTGATTTGGTTGGTCCTGGCGCGATGAAGCATTTTCCTGTGGTGATGACTTTTGCCATTTTGATTTTGTTGTCAAACCTGCTGGGAATGATCCCGGATATGATTTCGCCGACGGCAAATTTTAACGTCACGCTGGCGCTGGCCATAACATCTTTCCTTTATTACAACTGGATAGGCATTCGTGAAAACGGGTTGTTCGGCCATATCAAGCACTTCGCAGGGCCGATTTGGTGGCTGATTCCCTTGATGTTTCCGATTGAAATCATCAGCAACGTGGCACGAATTCTCAGTTTGAGTATTCGTCTATTCGGCAACATCTACGGCGAAGAACAGGTCAGCGGAGCGGTTGCGGGAATGGTGCAATGGGGCTTGCCAATTTTGCTGATGCCGTTGGGTTTGCTGACGTTCTTTTTGCAAACGTTTATCTTCATTTTACTTTCGATGGTTTATCTGGGCGAAGTTTCTCACCACGGAAGCGATGAACACGGCGCGGAAAATTTTGGCGCAGTGCAAAGTCATGGTCACGCCGCGGCTCACTAAAAGTTTTATCAGTTTTTATCCGGCAAGCTGCTCGGCTTGCCTTCTTTGACCCGGCAAGCCGAGCGGCTTGCCTTCTTTGAAAGATGCAGTGATTGAATTTGGTTCCAAGCGGCTTCAAGTTAAACCGAGGCGAAAACGTTGTACGGAGCTTGCAGTCCCCCAGGATATGCAATGCAGACCGGGCGTCGCATTCATCCCGAAGTCGTCAGGGAAACAACCAACATTACTCATCATCCGATCAACAGCAACTTAACTGGCAGTCCGAATTTCATATTGCTTTTTATCAAAAAGATTGTCGGTGATGTTGCAGCCCGCAAGGGGATACTGAGGAGAAAAAACAATGACTCGTAACGTAATTCGTTTGGTTGTCAGTTTGATGGTTGTTCTGTTTTCAGCGGTTAGCGCGTTTGCTCAAACGCCGGGCGCGGCGGCTGAAGGCGGAAGCGGTCTGGCCAAAGGTCTTGGCTATATCGGCGCAGTTGTTGGTTTCGGCATCGCCGCCGGTCTTTGCGGACTTGGTCAGGGACGTGTCGGAGCCGCAGCTTGCGAAGGTCTGGCTCGCAACCCCGGAGCCTTCAAGGGCGTTCCGCTGCCGATGATTCTCGGTCTGGTGTTTATCGAAACGCTCGTGATTTTCACGTTGGTCGTCGTCCTGCTGATCGTTCCGCAAGCAGGGTAGTAAAAAACGATTCCAGTCCATTCAGTAAAAGCCGAAGCGCAATCATACGATTGCGCTTCGGCTTTTATGCTTTTGCCTCAAACGGGGGAAAGTGTAAACTGTGCGCGTTCAAGGTGTGAAAATCCAAAAGCTAAAGTGAAACAAGAAGTTTCTGCCAGCGAGTTTTTTTTTATGACCGGCAGTCAGTGTTCAGCAGCCACCTCCTTTGAAGTTGATGACTGATTGCAGTAGCCAACAAGGAGTTTTTATGACCCGAAGCCTCAGGAAAGCAGTTATCGCCGCAACGCTCTTGTCATTGGTAGTCAGCGCTGTTTCCCCAAACGTTTACTCTCAGGGCCGTATGAGGAGCGTGCCCGCGCGAGATTCTGAAAGCACTCAACCTATCCCAGCCGGAGCGCAATTCATCCCAGCAGGCACAATAATCATTTTGGAAATGGATGACCGGTTGTCTTCAGCCGGTTCAAGGGTAAGCGACCGGTTTCGGGCGCACGTGGTCAGTCCGGTTGTTGATGGAGCCAATAAAACACTGATTAATGTAGGAACCGTCGTTGAAGGCCACGTAAGTACGGTCAGCAAAGCGAAATGGAGACATCGCTCCGGCATCCTTGCCATTGAGTTCGACAATTTACGCAGGCCGAATGGAACCCCGGTTCCGGTAAAGGCGGCCTTGACCAGCGCAAATGCCGATGATCGAAAGCGGCTGGATGAAGAAGGCAATGTCAAAGCTGGCTCTTCGATCAAACGTGACATTGTTTTTATTGGAGGTGGAGCAGGAGCAGGTGCAGCCATAGGCGTATTCACAGGCGGAATACTGTTGGGAGCAGGCATCGGCGCGGCAGCAGGTCTGACCGCAGCATTGTTGATGAAGGGACAAGACGTAGTCATCGAACCGGGCGAACGATTCGGTATGGTGCTGACTCAACAGATTGCTTCGAACGCACTGTTGCCGACAAATATAAGCCCTATAACCCCCTCCCAACCACTTACGCCTACCTCGCCTATAACTGCCAATCCGCCAATATATACTCCTCCTGTTCAGCAATCTGACCCTAATCGCCAACTTCCAGGCCCATTAAATCCGTATGACGTGACGGCGACACGCGAATCTGATGGTTCCGTGCGATTGCGCGTAAATGCCGATGCTCCATCTGCCGGCTGGCGAGTTTTCAGTAATCACGAAAACATAGCCAGCAACGCTGTCAGAATCCGATTGCGCGGAACTCCGCCGCCCAGCAGCAGTTACAACGCGCAGCTTCGTCAATCAACCATAACTCCAGTGCCTGAAATTTGTTTGGATGATCGTAGCGGACTGCTGCGGCGAGCCGACATGATGGATAGATATGGCAGACGACTTTTTTCTGTGGATATCCCATACCAACCCGGCAATCGTTATGCCCGCGCGCCAGTCGCCCCGGCCAATCCTGGAACAAGTTACTCAGGAACAACTAACCCTGGAGCCAGCTACCCTGGCGCTACAAATCCACCTGTTTACACTCCGCCAAGCACAGGCCAGCAGGGTGGCACACAACCTCCGGCGTCGTCTTTGGCGGCAATGGCTCAGAGTGCAGCCCAGAAGGTTGATGTTATTCGTCGGCAGTATGGTAATGATCTGAACTATATGATTGATCGCAACGGCCAAGCCACATTTTTTGGCACCCAACCTCCGGCGGCGGAGCAAAAACAGTTTTTTGACGGCTTGATGGCTTTGCACGCTTCGCTTCTAAAACTGCAAACCGGAGCTTCGGACGCAAATACATCGCGTGTTAATGCCCAGAAAGTGCAGGAAGATGCAAACTTTACCAACCAAGCCTGGCGGCGAGTGCGTCTTGATGCAAATACGAATAATCGCTGGAGTGCCGCTTATACAGAAATAAGCTCGCTGCTGAGTGTGGCTTTAAGATAAGCAACCGCTGGCAAGAAGAGATTTGATAAAAGTGATACGCCCGACAGGGCTCGAACCTGTGACCTACGGCTTCGAAGGCCGGCGCTCTATCCAACTGAGCTACGGGCGCGTAATTTCAAAATCCAAATTCCGATTCGGAAAGTACCATAGACCAAGCTAAAGCGGCAACATCCTGGCCTGTTCCCAATGGCTTACGTGCTTGCCATTTTTGGCGGGGCTGTGCTAGTTTCTCGTTGCTCTACTACACCTTTTTCAATAACAACAAAATTTCCTGGAGGCCCGGTATGACCATAAAAGAGCGCGTAAGCGGCAATGTCACAATCCTTGACCTGGATGGCAAGATCACTTTAGGTGAAGGCGATGTCTTGCTGAGAGATGCAGTTTCAAAGCTCGTTGACAGCAAATCGGTAAACGTAATTCTGAATCTAGAAAATGTTTCTTACATGGATAGCGGCGGCTTGGGCGAAGTCGTTCGCAGCTATACTTCCTTGAAAAATGCAGGTGGTGACGTGAAATTGTTGAAAGTTGCCAAACGCATCAGCGATCTATTGACCATTACCAAACTGTCCACCGTTTTCGATAGCTTTGAGGACGAAGCGGCGGCGGTTGCCAGCTTCAAGTAAATAATTGCGGATTGCGGAGCTTGGTAGCCTCGCAATCCGTTTTTAATTTTCCCTCCGCACTAAAATTCACTTACCTCGCCGCGCCGTACTTCCTCAAAATTTCAACAGTCTTTTCTATCGGCAGAGCTTCGATCGTGTTGCGGTCGCGCCCGGTGACAGTTGTCGCTCGGAAGATGGAGTTGTAAATCGCCTCTTCCGTGGCTTCGACTACTGCCTGGAAGAGCGGAGACATTGTGTCATTGCTCAGCGTTTGTGTGTTTCGCAAAGATTCGCTGGCGCGAATGCGATTCTGTTTCGCTGTGCTGAAAGCAATGACGTAATCGCCGCTGCCATTGGTTGAAGGGGAGCCGGTGCGCGCCAATCCCAACATGGCACGTTCAGCCAGTCGCCGCAGATTACGATGATCCATCGGAGCGTCAGTAGCCACAACCATTATGATCGAACCGTCTGCCCAATCGCTGACGGCGTTTTCAGGATTTTGATTCTGGCCGACACGTCTCCATTCCAATTGCTCCTTCAAGTAAAACTTGCCCAGTTCACGTCCGACGGGAGCGCCGTTGATCGTCAGAACTCCACCGAAATTTGACTGAACTAAAACCCCGACTGTGTAACTTCCAGAGCCTGGGGCAAGATTGGCCGGCAGCATTCGTGACGAAGTACCGATTCCGCCTTTCCACCCAAAAGCCACAGTGCCGGTTCCAGCGCCGACTGAGCCTTCGGCGACCTCGCCGGACTTGGCTGATTTTAGCGCGGCGAAAACTTCATCGTGCCCGACATGGCGTCCGCGAATGTCGTTCAGAAAACCGTCATTCGTCTCACCTACCAACGGATTGACGGAGCGAACTTGTTCGTTTCCGGGCAGAGCCAGCATCCAATCAATCAAGGCATCCGCCACACGTGGAACGTTCAGTGTGTTGGTCAGCAGTATGGGAGTTTCAATTTCGCCAAGTTCATTAACCTGGGTCGAACCCATCAGCTTTCCGAAGGCATTGCCGATGTGAATCGCCGCCGGGACTTTTTCCTGAAACAGGTTTCCTTCGTGAGGAAGGATTGCGGTCACGCCTGTGCGAATATCTGAACCTTTGATCAAAGTTGAGTGGCCAACCATAACGCCTTCGACATCGGTGATGGCGTTATGTTTGCCGGTTGGCAAAATGCCGACGACGACACCCAGCTCGCGGGCGCGAGGGCGTTTTTGTTGGTTTGATTGGCTCATTTCTTTCAAGGCAAAAGGCAAAAGGCAAAAACCAAAGATCAAAAATACAAAAGCGGCACGCCGCCAATTTTGATTTTTGCCATTGGCATTTGGCCGTTTGAGTTTTCCGTTTTTCATCCGGTGTTCCTCATCCCTGCGGCGATGCCGTTGATCGTCAGCAGGATCGCGTACAGAAGTTTTTCGCGGTCTTTGGTTGAAACCTTGTTGTCGCGATTTCGCGCCAGCAGCTCGACTTGCAGGTAACTCATTGGGTCAACATAAGGGTTTCTGACTTCAATCGAACGTTTCAGCACCGGCGAATTTTCCAGCAGGTGTTTTTCCCCGGTGATTTGCAGTACGACTCGACAGGTTCGGTCGTATTCCGCGGACAGTAGTTTGAAAACCCTTTGACCGAGTTTCTTGTCCGGCGTGCGGTCGGCGTATTGGCGGGCAATCTGGAAATCCGATTTCGCCAGAGTCATTTCGATGTTTGAAATCGTGCTGTGAAAGAAAGGCCAGTGTTCATACATCTCTCGCAGCAAGGCCAGGTTTTTGCCTTTTTTGCCTTGAGGGCTTGATTCCAGAAAACTTTCCAGTGCAGAACCGACGGCCAGCCAACCGGGCAGCAAATGACGGCTTTGAGTCCAGCCGAAAACCCAGGGAATGGCGCGCAAATCGTCCAGGCTTTTCGACCCTGCCTTTCGTTTGGCCGGACGCGAACCGATTCGCAGATGCTGTAATTCTTCGACGGGTGTTGCCTGAGTAAAGTAATCCAGAAAACCTTCACCGCGAACAAAGTCGCGATAAACGGCAAAGGCTTGCTCAGAAATTTCTTCCATTACCGATTGCCACTGCTCGATTTGTGCCGTGTCAGTAGCCCGACCGTCAGAGAGGGCTTGGTTTGACTGCAAATAGCCCTTGCTTACGCGCGGGCTACTGATACTTTGTTCTTGCGGCAAACTGGCGGCGATGACGGCGGCAGTGGTCAGTTCCAGGCTTCGCATGGCGATTTCGGGCAGGCTGTATTTTGACGAAACGACTTCGCCTTGTTCGGTGATTTTGATGCGGCCTGCGACAGTGCCTGCCGGTTGAGCCAGTATTGCTTCGTGGCTGGGGCCTCCGCCGCGACCGACCGTTCCGCCTCTGCCATGAAAGAGCCGCAACTCAACTCCGTATTCGCGCGCCACCTGCCACAGTCGTTCTTGAGCTTTGTACAGTTCCCAGCTTGAAGTCAGAATCCCGCCGTCTTTGCTGCTGTCGGAATAACCGATCATCACTTCCTGTAAATTACCCTGAGCTTCCAGTATCTGGCGATAAACAGGGTTTTCAAACAACCGCTGCATGACTTCGGGCGCTCGACGCAGATCGTCAATCGTTTCAAAAAGCGGAACGACAGAAAGCGCGGCAAGTCCGGCCTGTTTCGCCAGCGCCAATATGGCCAGCAAATCGCTGGCTTCCTGAGTCATGCTGACAACGTAGCTGCGAATGGCGCATTGGCTGATCTCATCCAGCGCACGCCGGGCGACGCGAAAGACGTTCAACGTTTCAGTCGTTTCGACGCTGTAACGCGCGTCGGTTGCCACAAGCGGGCGAGGGGTTGAAAGCTCCGCCGTCAACCATTCGCAGCGTTCGGCTTCGTTCATCGCTCCATAATTTTTTTCCAAACCAAGCCCGCGCGTGATTTCTGTCAGTGCCGCCGTGTGTCGTTGGCTGTGCTGGCGCAAATCCAACGCGGCCAGATGCAATCCGAAAACCGCGACTTGTCGCATCAATCGGTCAACCGCGCCAGCCGCCAGACTGGCTTTGTCCACGCGCAAACTATCGCGCACCAATCGCAAATCCTCCCAAATTTCGGTGGCGGTTTTGTAATTACCTTCCGCCGGCTTAACCGATTTTGTCAGGGCGGCAATGATCGGCAGGGCAGGTCTGATAGAAATCAACTGGTTCTTGGTTTCGATCCGCAAAGCTCCGGCCAGGTCGCGGTTGCGTTGCAAAGTGTTTTCCAGCCGGCGGTAAACAAAAGAAAGTTTTTGTCTGTAAGGTTCTTCGGGATTGCGCCGGAAAACTTCTTCAGAGGTGAGTGGCATTTCGCGTTTGTCGCGTTCGATTGAAGCTTGCAATTCCGCGCTTGGCGGAGCGAAGCGAACAGATTCGCTTAACCGGCGGGAAAGTTCGGCAACCGTGGCCAGATATTTTCTGAGCGTCAATCGCTGTTGCAATCGCAGAGTTTCCCAAGTGACTTCTGGCGTCACGTTCGGATTGCCGTCGCGGTCTCCGCCGACCCACGAACCAAAACGCAAAGGCACGGCTCCGTCGCGTAATTTGACGCCGGGGAAGTTTTTGTCGAGTTGGAATTCCAGTTCCTCCAGCAGGGCGGGAACAGAATCGAACAGGGGCGAGTCAAAGTAATAAAGCGTATTGTTCACCTCGTCCAAAACCTGCAATTGCGTATGGCGAACTTCGTCGGTCATCCAAATGGATTCGACTTCGGCGGCCAACTGCTGCTG
Source organism: Acidobacteriota bacterium (assembly GCA_017991275.1). Classification (GTDB taxonomy): domain Bacteria; phylum Acidobacteriota; class Blastocatellia; order RBC074; family RBC074; genus RBC074. Next base: position 1,165 of record JAGNMH010000182.1, on the reverse strand, counting down.
ATTGTCTTCGTATCGGCGGGCAGACAGGTTGGCGTCGTCAACGGCGGTCAGCAGATTGGCTATGCGACGCTGTTTTTCCAGCAGAGTGCGGCGCGCGGCTTCGGTTGGATGCGCGGTCATTACCGGCACAATTTCCAAACGGTCAATGACTTTCTGCAACCTTCGCCTTAACTCGGCTTCGCCAAGCTGGCTGTTTTCGGCTTTGATCTGTTGAAAGGTTTGGGCAATCGAACCGAGCTGAGGTTGGTCGGGCGTATGTAATTCGTAAAACCTCTTGCGGCGCATTCGGTGATGTTGTTCGGCGATGTTGACCAGTTGAAAGTAAACTGAAAAAGCGCGGATAACTCCGACGGCGTCGTCTGCGCTCAAGCCGTGCAACATCTTTTTTAACCGGCGTTCAGTTTCGGGCGAATGTTTGGCGCGCAATTGTTTGCACAGAGCGCGCACCTGCTCTTCGCTGTCGAAGAGTTTTTTGCCGCCTAATCGTTTCAGAGTTTTTCCCAGCAAGTCGCCCAATCGGCGAATGTCGTTTCTCAAAGGCAAATCTTTTTCTGATTTCATAGTAATGATCTTTTTGTTCATAATGCGTCTCGTTTGGCGATGATAAGCCAACGATACAAAAGAGTCAGTGCCGCGACTGGTGAGCAGCGGGTGTTTATGAAAAATTCGCTCGATACTGCCACGATACTGACCAGCTAAAAGGAAGTAAATTATGCGATTGGTTCAGCCAACTAAAGCTCTGACATTTTTGCTTGTCATTCTTCTTTCGATTCCAGGCCCCCTGTTTGCACAAATGCTGGCGCAAGTTTACCAAACCGCCAAGTTCAGAAAGCCGGTGCATTCCGACCAGATAGCCGCAGCCATCGGCGATTTGTTGAAAGAACGCCCTTTTGATGCTTCTACATCCGATGAAGAAGCAACCAAGCCCGACGGCAAGGAAGACCAGGATAAGCCGCCAGCCGACGACGCGCCGATTGAAAAGCTGGTCGCTTATTGGAGCACTCGCGGTTATTCGGATTTTGAAGAAGTCGCTCCGAAACCTTCGGACAAAGTCCGCGAACGATTACTGGATGCTTTTGAAAACCGTCCGTGGCTGCCACCTGGATTGACCGGACTGTTTCCCGAAACTTCGGACGCTTATGACCGCCTATACAAATTGCTCAAC
>JAGNMH010000181.1 GCA_017991275.1 Acidobacteriota bacterium | reverse complement strand
GGCAAGTTCCCGTTCACTCGCGGAGTTTATTCGACGATGTATCGCGGGCGGATGTGGACTATGCGGCAGTACGCCGGATTCGCTACGGCTGAAGAATCCAATCGCCGGTACAAATATCTGCTGGAACAAGGCACGACTGGCTTGTCCGTGGCCTTCGACCTGCCGACTCAGATTGGTTACGACAGCGATCACCCTTTGGCTTCGGGCGAAGTCGGTCGCGTAGGTGTGCCGATTGATTCTCTGGCCGATATGGAAGTTTTGTTCGACGGCATTCCGCTCGACAAAGTTTCGACTTCGATGACGATCAATTCGACGGCTTCGATCTTGCTGGCGCTTTACATCGCCTTAGCCAAAAAACAAGGCGTCACGCCGGACAAGCTGAGCGGCACGATTCAAAACGACATTCTGAAAGAGTACATCGCGCGCGGAACTTACATTTACCCGCCACGAGCTTCGATTCGCATCATCACGGACATTTTCGCTTACTGCGCCAAAGAGGTTCCCAACTGGAACACGATTTCGATCAGCGGTTACCACATACGCGAAGCCGGTTCGACTGCCGCGCAGGAAGTCGCGTTCACGCTGGCCGACGGCATCGCTTATGTGCAAGCAGCGATTGATGCCGGGTTGGCGGTGGACTATTTCGCTCCTCGACTGGCTTTCTTTTTCAACGGCCACAACGACTTTCTGGAAGAAATCGCCAAGTACCGCGCTGCCAGGCGAATGTGGGCGAAGATCATGAAAGATCGTTTCGGAGCCAAAGACCCGAAATCAATGATGCTGCGTTTTCACACTCAAACCGCCGGTTCGACGCTGACCGCGCAACAACCCGAAGTGAACATCGTCCGCACTACGATTCAGGCTTTGGCGGCGGTGCTGGGCGGAACTCAATCGCTGCACACCAATTCGATGGACGAAGCTCTGGGTTTGCCGACGGCTGACGCTGCGCGAATTGCTCTGCGAACTCAGCAAGTTATCGCCTATGAATCCGGCGTGGCAGACACCGCCGATCCGCTGGCGGGTTCTTATGCGATTGAACACCTGACCAACGAAATCGAGCGACTGGCGTTTGAATACATCGCCAAGATTGACGAAATGGGCGGAATGCTTTCGGCCATCGAAGCCGGTTACGTTCAGCGAGAGATCGAACGTGCCGCTTACGATTTCCAGAAAGCCGTGGAAGCCGAAGAGGAAATCGTCGTCGGCGTGAACCGGTTTCAGATCAAGGAAGAAGCTTCGATTCCTACGTTGAAGATTGACCCGGCGTTTGAACAGGCTCAGGTCGAGCGCGTGCGAAAGGTTCGAGCCGAACGCGACTCAGCCGCGGCAATGGCTGCGCTTGAGAAAGTCGAAGCCGCCGCGCGCTCCGGCGAAAACCTCATGCCTCCGATCATCGCGGCGGTTGAAGCCTACGCGACGCTGGGCGAGATTGCGGATAGAATGCGCGCGGTGTTCGGCGAATACACGGAAGCGACCTATTAAATTGAAGCCTGTGCAAATTGATCTTCAATGGAATCAATCAGTTCACGCCAAGTCGCAAAGTCGCCAAAAAGGAAAAGAAAACAAGCCATCTTTCTCTCCTTGGTTTCTTTGCGCCTTCGCGGCTTTGCGTGAGATTTCAATTTGCACAGCCTTCATTAAATTGGAGAGGAGAAATTATGGATCAAAGATTGTTGAGGGCAGACGAACTCGGTGTACGGCTTGAGATTGTGCGAGGCTTGCCTATCTGGGAGCCGCATCCGGTTTACAGACACCAAAAAGCTGTTGACCGGATTCGCAACAGGATTGAAAACGTCGCCGTCAGCGCAGAATTGCAGAGTAATGCTTGCAAATGTATTAACGCCGCGGACGTATACATCAGCTTCCCGGACGGTTCGCTGAAACGGCCAGACATTGCCATTTTCTGCCGCGAACCCGAAGAAGACGATGAAGCCATCACTCTGGTGCCTGAAGCAGTAATTGAAATCGTCAGCAAAGGTTATGAAGCCAAAGACCTGGAAATCGGCCCCGGCTTTTACCTTTCGCAAGGCGTCAAAGACGTGGTGGTCTTTGATCCTTACACGCTGCTGGTCTTACACGCTCGCCGCGACGGAACCAAACGCATGACTTCGCCAGTTGAGATTTTGCTTGAGTGCGGTTGCAAGTGCGTTGTGTAAATTGCTGTGAGTTCAAGCCATACAGCGAAGTGGTGTGGTAAGCTACGCGACCTTAAAACAACAAACAGATTCGATAGGAGAAAGTATGCTTGATGCCGTTGCCGCTCAGGAATTGCGTGCGCAGCACGATGATCTAAAAGCCAGAGTTGCCGAATTGCGGAGGTTTCTTTGACGTAGATGCCAAACGCAGTGAGTTGGCCAAACTGGAAAAGCAGGCCTCAGCGCCGGATTTCTGGAACGATCAAGAAAAAGCTCAGAAGGTTTTGCAGCAGCGTTCGCGCCTGGAACGCGCGCTGGACACAGCCGAAAATCAGCAGCGATTGGTTGAAGACATAGCCGTGCTCTTTGATTTTGCAGCCGAAGACGACGCTTCGGCCAACGAGCTGCGTGAATCAATCAGCAAGCTGGCCGCCGATGTCGAGGAAAGCGAAACGCAGATGTTGCTGGGCGGGCCGACCGACGCAAACAATGCTTTTCTTTCGATCAATTCCGGCGCAGGAGGAACCGACGCCCAGGATTTTGCCGAAATGTTGCTGCGAATGTATTTGCGATGGGCGCAAAAGCGCGGCTTCAAAACGGAAGAAATTGACCTGCAACCGGGCGAAGAAGCCGGAATCAAATCGGCCAGCTATCGCGTTGAAGGCGATTACGCTTACGGATTGTTGGCAGGCGAAGTCGGCGTTCATCGTCTGGTTCGCATGTCGCCGTTCAATTCCGGCCAAAGCCGGGAAACCAGTTTCGCTTCGGTGTTTGTCACTCCAGAAATTGACGAGAACATAGAAATCGAAATCCTGGACAAAGACCTGCGCGTTGATACTTATCGTTCGACCGGAGCCGGAGGCCAGCACATCAATACTACGGATTCGGCGGTTCGTATCACGCACATTCCAACTAACATTGTCGTGACCTGTCAGAATCAGCGTTCGCAACACCAGAACCGCGATGTCGCCATGAAAGTGTTGAAATCGCGGCTTTACGAAATGGAGATGGAAAAGAAACAGGCAGAGACAAACAAACTGGCTGCCACAAAACGCGACATTTCGTTCGGTTCGCAAATTCGCAATTACGTTTTGCATCCTTATCGGCTGGTCAAGGACGTACGCACCAAACACGAAACCAGTAATGTTGACGCAGTGCTGGCAGGCGACCTGGACGATTTTATCAAAGAGTATTTGCTGTCTAAATCGGGAGTCGGGAGTCGGGAGTCGGGAGTCGGGAATTAGCTACCGACTACCGTCTACTGACTACCGCCTACTCCCAAGAAACTATGGAAATCCAAACACCCGAAAAACCCAGAAACAGCCCGTGGAACGAAGTGATGGGCTTGATTCTTATCTCCACAGGCTTTGTGCTGGTGCTGGCGCTGGTGACTTACCACGCGGACGATCCGTCATGGACTTCGACAGGCGGGTACAGGCGAGCCAAAAATTTGGCTGGGCCAATTGGAGCCAACATCGCCAGCTTCATTTATCAGGCGCTGGGCGTGGCTGGCTGGTTGATTCCAGGCGTCCTGTTCATCATGGGTTGGTGGCAGTGGACGGACAAACGCACGGAAACCTCAAAAGCTGAACTGGTGGGAATCTTTCTGCTCATCATTGCGCTGACCGGATTTTTGACATTGATTCCCTGGGAGCCTAATTCATTTCGGCTGGGCGGATTCATCGGTTACTGGCTGGTACGCGATTCGACGATTGGCATTTCGCGTTACATTGGCATCGGCGGAGCTTTTGTGGCTCTGGTATTACTGCTGGTTGTCGGATTGTTGCTGGCGACGCCTTTGTCGGTGTCGGCGCTTTTGAAAAAGCTGTCTGAGCGGCCACCAGACCAAAACATCGTTCAAATCGTGAAAGATTGGGTTACGAGTCTGTGGCAAAAACCTTACGAAGGGCAGTCAGAATTCGTATCAGGCAGAGGCTCCGGCAATTACGAAGCAGATTATCCACAAGCCAGGAACACAGGTTCGATCATAATCAACAGCGGAGGCGAAGACCTGTCCAAGGCTGCGCGTCCGAACGCGCGCAAAGCCAGGACTGCCGGATTGCCGAAAGAAACTGGAGAGGGCAATGGTAATTACGGCTTGGTCAATGCTGAAAATGAAGCTGCTACATTAGGCGACGGAGAACAATCCGGCACGAGCGCAGTCAAATCTTCGCGCGGAACAACGGCCAAACTTACGCTTGATGCAAGCAAAAAGTCCGGTGGCCTGCGACGCCCAACCAAGAACGCCCCTGATTCTTTTGACGACGAATTGAACGACAGCTTTGACGACGATGAAGCCGATGCACCGGGAACGGTTCGCACAGTCGAAGATATGCTGGCCGACGTTTCAGTAAAACGTCCTGAAGAAACTGAAGATCGCAGCGCGCCGAAAAAATCCACTGGTCTGGCAACAAAGATCAAACGCGCACTGGCCGATTACAAACTGCCTTCGACAGAAATGCTGACGCTTCCGGCTGGTCGTCCTGAAATGGCGGAAGCCGATCTGCTGGAACGCGCCCGACAACTGGCCGAAAAATGTCAGGAGTTCAATGTCAGTGGCCAGGTCAAACAGATCAGTCCTGGGCCGGTTGTTACTACTTTTGAATTCAAACCCGATCCCGGCGTTAAATACAGTCGCATCACCAGCCTGGTTGACGACCTGTGCCTGGGGCTGAAAGCCGAATCCATTCGCATTGACCGCATTCCAGGCAAATCCACTGTAGGCATTGAAGTGCCCAACGACAAACGCGAAGTCATTCGATTGCGCGAAGTTATCGAATCGAAAAGATTCCGCGACTCGGACTCCAAACTGAGCCTGGCGCTGGGAAAAACCATTGACGGCGCAAACTATTCCGCCGATTTGGCCAAGATGCCTCACCTGCTGATTGCCGGTGCAACTGGCGCCGGTAAGTCGGTCGCGTTGAATTCGATTCTGCTTTCGCTGCTTTACAAGGCCACGCCTGAGGAAGTGAAGCTGATTCTGGTTGATCCGAAACGACTGGAACTTGGGCTTTATGCCGATTTGCCGCATTTGCTGACGCCGATTGTCACTGATCCCAAACGCGCCGGTTACGCTTTGAAATGGGCAGTGGCCGAAATGGAAAACCGTTACAAACATCTGGCCCAGTTCAGCGTCCGCAACATAGAGCAATACAATCAGGAAGTCGCCGATATGAAACCGTCCGGCGATGTGGATGCGCCTCAACCATTGCCGTTCATCGTCATCATCATTGACGAATTGGCAGACCTGATGATGGTGGCCGCGCGCGAAGTCGAAGAAAGCATCACAAGATTGGCGCAGATGGCTCGCGCGGTTGGAATTCATCTGGTACTGGCGACTCAACGCCCGTCCGTAGATGTCATCACCGGTTTGATCAAAGCCAACTTCCCTTCCCGAATATCGTTTCGCGTTTCGTCCAAAGTGGATTCTCGCACGATTATTGACACCAACGGAGCCGAAGGCTTGCTGGGACAGGGCGACATGTTGTTTCTTGGGCCAGGCACTTCGCGGCTGGTTCGCGTTCACGGCGCTTATGTTGACGAAAAAGAATGCAAACGCATCTGCGATTTCATTCGGTCGCAAGCCAATCCGGCTTACGACGAAAAGATTGTCCTGAGCGAAAAAGAATCCGGGGGCGGCGATGGCGGCGATTTCCCCAGAGACGAAAAATACGACGACGCAGTTCGAATTGTGGTCAAAAGCCAGAAAGCTTCGACTTCGCTGTTGCAACGTCATTTGAGAATCGGTTATGGCCGCGCGGCTTCGATCATTGATTCGATGGAACGCGAAGGCGTTGTTGGCCCCGAAGACGGAACAAAGCCGCGTCAGGTGTTGGTCAAACCGGACTTTCTGGAGCGACTGGATCAGATGCGCGAGGAACCACCATTTTGATTTCATTCTTTGTGACCATGAATTGCTCTTTGTGTTTCATTGAAAGTTTTACCCTTGCAACAATCAAATTTCAGCTAGGCTCAAGAACTACTTTAACTGTGAGTAAATCACCGCGAAAATAGAGGGTTTTGAAATCGGCTGTGGAAAATAGACACAGGTAGTTTTACCAAGTTCGCGTTTCGTTGTCGAAAAACCTGTTTTGAAACACTATCTGTTGAAATAGTTAGACTTAACTGGAATGTTGAAACGTTGTGCAATCTGCTATAAGTGACGAATTTAGATAGACTTAACTCGCTGAGAGAGCGGTTATCCACAAAGATTTCCACAGTTATTGTGGAAAAGCGGAAAAGCCCTGTTAAAGCGAAGAAATCAACAATCGGAGAGCCATGAAGCTGCAATTGGCCCTGGACGCGCCAGACCTGATGCATGAACTGGAACTGGCTGGAAAAGTGGCTGCACAAGTTGATTTAATCGAAGCCGGAACGCCTTTGCTGATCCGCGAAGGCATCCGCGCTGTAAGAGAACTGCGCCGTCGCCATCGCGGGCGCCCAATCGTCGCCGATATCAAAGTCGTTGATGACGGTGAACCGATTGCCGAACTCGCTTTTGCCGCCGGAGCAACAGTCGTCACGGTTTTGGGCTGCGCTTCTGACGAAGTCGTAGAGCGTGTGGTACGTTCGGCAAAACGCTATGACGGTCAGGTCATGGCTGACAGCCTGGGAGTTGTAGATATTTTAGAGCGTTCACGCCAGTTGCGGGATTTGGGCGTGGATTCGCTGTGTATCAACCGGCGAGGTTTCAAACGGGTCAAAGGCCTGAGCCGCGAAGAACGATTCAACGCAATTGCCGAATTGATTCAGCAGGTCGGCTTGCCGGTTTATCTGGCCGGAGGAATTGACACCAACGATCTGAAGTCTTTACGCAATCTGCCTTTGGCCGGAATCATCGTCGGCGCAGCCATCGCCGAAGCCGCTTCGCCAGCCACAGTCGCCAAAGAAATGCGCGACATCCTGGACGGCAAAAGATGAAATGTCCTTAGCTTGGCGGCAAATGGTTCAGCCACGTAATTTCTTGATGCCAAGCGATTGCAGACGCGAAGCCAGCGTCGTCGGTTTGACGCCCAACAATTCGGCGGCCCCGCCTGCGCCGTAAATTTTCCAGTTCGCCGACTCCAGTGCAGCCATCAAGTTTTCGCGCTCACGTTTTTCAAATTCGGCTTGTGTGACAAACCCCGGAGTTGAATCTGTAGTCGCTGTTCCAGTTTGAATCGAAAAGCTGGCGGCATCTTCGGGGAGAATCAATTCCAGATTCAGTGGTTGTGCGCCACAACTGGAAAGAATCATGGCGCGTTCGATAACGTTTTGCAGTTCTCGCACATTGCCAGGCCATGAGTAATTTTGCAGCCGCTTCATTTGTTGTTTTGTGACTTGCAACTTGCCGCAGCGCGCCTGTTGGCTGGCCAATTGAATGAAGTGATGAACCAGCAACGGAATGTCTTCGCGGCGTTCGCGCAACGGCGGCAGTTCAATCGGGAAAACGCTCAAGCGGAAAAACAAATCCTGTCGAAAGGTTCCGGCGGCAATTTCGCGGCGCAGATCGCGGTTGGTGGCAGCGACGATTCGGACGTTGGTTCGCCGAGTCTTCTCTTCGCCAACTCGTTCAAAAGTTCCTTCCTGCAAAACGCGCAACAGCTTGCTTTGCAAATCCAATGGAATTTCGCCGACTTCATCCAGAAACAGCGTGCCGCCGTCGGCCAGTTGAAAGCGGCCTACACGGTCACGAATCGCTCCGGTGAAGGCACCGCGCACGTGGCCGAAAAATTCGCTTTCAAACAAATCGTGCGGAATCGAAGCGCAATTCACCTTGACCAGCGGCCCCATCGAGCGTTGACTGCGTTCGTGAATGGCGCGCGCGATCAACTCTTTGCCGGTGCCGGATTCACCAAGAACCAGCACATTGGCTTCGCTTTGAGCGACCAACGAAATTTGATCCAACACTTTATGCAGTGCCGGACTTTCGCCGATGATGTCGCCGAACAAGCGTTCCTGCTTGGCTTCTTCGCGTAAATAATCGTTTTCCAGTCGCAGTTGTTCGCGCAGTTGTTCGATTTCGGTGAAGGCGCGACTGTTCACCAACGCAACCGCTGCATGATCGGCAAACATCCGCAGCCAGGTGAATTCCTGTGGTTGCAAAAGCTGGCGGCTGAACACAGCCAGCACACCCAAAACTTGCCCGCGAAAGCTCAACGGCTGCCCGGCAAAAGATTGAATGCCTTCGCTTTCAGCCCACCTAGGACGCGCAATCCAGTTGGATTCCTGTCGCACGTCAACCAGCAACAGCGGTTCACCCGTCGCGCCGATTTTGCCAATCTTGCGAATGCCCAGCGGAAAGCGGCGAAAATCTCCATCCAATCGCGACCAATCTTCAACGCCAGTTTTAGTCGGCTTCCCCGCACTCGCCATCAAGTGCAAACATTCGGTTTGATCGGGGCACTGCAACTTCATCGGACATTTCGCGCAAATATCGCCCGGAGCTTTCAACCACAGCCGCGCCAAAGCCACGCCCGGTTGCGCAACCAAACCTTCAACAATCTGTTGCAGCACAGTTTCGACGGAACGCTCCTGCGCAATGGCCAGCGAGACGGCTTGTAATGAT
>JAGNMH010000180.1:4075-8713 GCA_017991275.1 Acidobacteriota bacterium | reverse complement strand
CATATCTGATCGGCAGGAAAAGGCATAAGGCGGCAAAGGCCACAGACAAAGCCAGCAAACTCCAGGCGCGGGAGCTTCGCCATTTCAAACGAGGCAAATTGACTGAGGGCAAACGGCTTTCCCAATCACCCAGAGTTTGTTCGCCTGCCGTCATCAGCAAACCTCCGCAATCGTTTTGCCGATCGAGCAGGGAACGAACAGAAGCGCGAGTCGGAAGTTGTTTTCTGGCCATCAGATAAGCGGTTATGGCGGCGGCTATGATTCCGGCGGAGCCGAACAATAGAGGTTTTCGCGGAGTGTCGAATGCGGCTCGCAATGCCAACGAAACCGCTCCCCAGCTAAAGCACCAGAGCGTTGCGATCATCAGCCAGGTTTTCAGAGTCAGCAGAGCCGTAAGCTTTCGCAAAAAAAATTGTATCGCGTGATCGTGGCTGGCTGAATTTGTTGGCGGCATGATTTCTTTCTCCATATCGGGAGCATACCAAAGTTAGGTTTGCGGAGTCTCTCAAAAACTTCCTCGCTGGATTATTATCGGGCAGGTAGACGCGCGGTAATGTCGGACTGTTCCAGAAGTTTGCAGGAACCTGAAACTCCGACGTTCCGTAACCGATTCGCAACCCCTTGCACGAACTCAACTCAGTACGTAGTCCCGCCTTCAGGCGGAATCTTTTTGGCTTACTTGAATACGCCCCCGTTCCGCCTGAAGGCGGGACTACGTACAACATTTCAGGAGAAAATATGTTGAAGACTTTTTGTGTCCGACTGCTTGCCTTGACGCTGTTTGCCTCGACGCTGCTTGTATTGAGCCAGACCGCCTTTGCCCAAAATGGCCGCGAGGCTATCGAATATAAACTGTTGGCGACGAACAAAACATCCACGATGGAAAAAGAGATGAACGCCGCCGCCGCAGAAGGCTATCGCTTTGAAGGCACGATGGGCGGCGAAACCGCTGGCGGAGGCAATGAGATAGTTGTGATTATGTCTCGCCGTCCAAGTTCAAGCAGCGAACGTTTGCAGTACAAGCTGCTGGCGACAAAGAAAACTTCTACCATGCAAAAGGAACTGACCGAGGCTGGAGCGCAAGGGTTTTCCTATGTCGGTCAATCGGTTTACGAATCCACCTTTGGCGGCAGGGAAGTCGTTGTTCTTCTTGAACACAACGACAGGCAGAAGGTCACTTACGAATACAGGTTGCAGGCGACCAGCCGGACTTCGACGATGCAAAAGGAGTTGAACGAAGTCGGGCGCGATGGGTTTGAATTCTGTGGAATCACCGTTGCCGAGACGGCTTTTGGCGGCAAGGAAGTCGTGAGCATTATGCGTAGAGCGAAGTAGATTTAGTTTGGAGTGCGGCGGCTCGACGCTGCTTTTGCGTTCGCAGTCAAACGTTGCTGATAAAGAATGCGCTCGCCAAAGGATGGAAAGCGGCCTCGATCCGCCGCACTCTAAATGGTTTGTTATTTGCCTTTGTTGATAACCTTCAGCAAACGGTCGGCGTGATTGCGCGCGATGAGCGGGACGCTTTCGTCCAGTTTGATTTCGTTCAGCAAAGGCACAAAGCGGTTAGGATCGGCGATTCGTTTCGATCGCAAATCGTCGTCCAGCAATCGCATCTGAGTCGGAGTAGAAATCGGGTCGGTTTCTCTGACAACTTCAATTTCGAAAAAGCGCGTTTCCTGGTTGACGATGTTCTGGAAAATGTCGCGCAACTGCATCATCGTCGAGTTGTCGGTGTAGTTGAACTTCACGGTGCGTTGTTTGCCGTTGCGCGATTGGGAGATAGTCATCGTGCCCAGATGCGAGAAGTCTTTTTTGTGCTGGTAATTTTCCTGGCTGGAAATAAAGTTCAACTGATCGAAAAGGGACTGGATCTGTGTCAGCAAGGTCCGGGAAATCGTCAGATCGTTGACGATTTCTTCGCTGTCTTTCTTTTTGAAGCGGAACTTGCCGTGCCCTGAACTGTCGAATTCAAGCTCCTGTATCGTTGTTGTAAATCTTTGGTTTTCGAATAGGTAGCTATAGGCGACGGCAGACGATTTAGCCAGCCCATCAGATTCAATGGTTTGAGAAAGCTTGAGTGGTGATTGAGAAGTTGCTTCTTGGTGAAGCGAGAAAAAAAGAACTGCGACGAAAAATGCCGGAACGAATTTGTGCATAAGTGAATGATGGAGGTAGCCGACAGAAACTGGCTGTCGGCTACCGGCTTCGATCTACTCACTGCTCCCCGGAGCGGCAACTTTTCTTTTGCCGAACGGTTCAGCCAAAAAACCTTTGGCTGCTTCTTGAGCGTTGTCGTAGTTGTTACCGTTGCTGATTGCTTTGTTGTATTCGGTTACAGCGCGTTCGCGTTGGCCGACCATATCCCAACAGTTTCCGCTGTAAATGTAAGACCAGACCTCGATCCAATCAGGTCTCAGGTTTCCGCTCAGCGTCTGTTCAAAAGCATCCAGGCCTTTTTTCCAGTTACGCTGGGCGATGTAAAGCAAGCCCATGTTGTACCAGGCCCATGAATTTCCGCGATTCAATTTGATCGCCGCCTGAAATTGCTGTTCGGCTTCGACGTATTCCATTTCGCGGAAATGTTCAATGCCGCGCCGAACGATGACGCCTTCGCGCAGAGTTTCAGAGCTGCGTAGAATTTTGGTGTCGGGGTCGGCAATGACCTCTATCGGATTGCTCTTGGTGATGATGTCAAAATCCGCCGAAGTGCCTTTCAGCAGCAAGGTTTGCCGTTCATTGCCGGCTTCGGTTTTCAGAACTATGTCAACCGGCATTTCAAAAGTATCCAGGTCTTGTTTGATGGTTCCCGGAACTCGAAACTGGCCGTCTTTGGTTCGCAGGATTCGATATTCAGCGCGGAATTCAGGCACGCCGGTTGAATCCAGCCATTGGCCGAAAAAGAAACGCATATCGCGTCCGGCTGCTTTCGACACAAAGGCTTCGAACTCATCCAGCGAGACGTTTTTGTCGCTGAAACGCTGGTAATAATCCTTAAGCATATTGTCGAAGGTCTGTTCGGTCATCAACTGGCGCAGCATATTGAAGACCAGCGCGCCTTTATTGAAAACGATTGAGCGGTAAGCCGGAGTCTGGTCGTCCAGTTGTTTCGGGGCGTTGCGGATTGAGGCGGATTGTTCAAAAGCCAGAGCCTTTTCCAATTCAGCCTGAATCATTTGCTGAAATTGCGATTCGTTCAACTCTTCTTTCTGGTAAAGCAGCATGCTTAATTCGGCCAAACCTTGCGATAGCCAGATGTCGTCAAACGATTTCAAACCGACCGATTGTCCCCACCACTGATAAGCGACTTCGCGCGCCAGCTTTTCGTCAATTCCCGAAGTCAGGGCGCGCGGCGAAATAAATATCGTCCCCGGCCCTCTGTAAGTTTCCAGCGTGTCTTCATCTGTTTCGGCCACGATCAATTTGTTGCCGAAAGCGTAAGGACCGAACTTGGTCGAATAAAATTCCAGGTGTTTGCCGACAACTTCCATCGCGTGATCTGCCCATTTTTCATCACCGGCTTTGACATAAAAATCCACGCTGAAGCCGCCGAAGTTGGCCGACCGAATCAGGTATTTGCTGGCAGCCAAAGAACCGGGCAGTACCGGTTTGCTGCAAACAAGCTGATAGATCGAAAACTCTGCTTTGGTCTTTGGGTCAACAAATGGAACCGCTGCAACTGGTTTTTCGCTGTAACCGGCAACCAAAATGTCTTTCGGGACTTTCAGGTTGATTTCATAAGTCGCTCGATCTCCAACGTATTCGTGGAAAGGGAACCAGCGGGCGGCGTAAAACAAGTACGAACCAGAATCACCGACATAAGCCAGTCTGGCGTTATTGATTGGCCCGCCCTGGGCGGACTCAAGCGCGCCTTCGTATTCAAAAACCAGAGTCACGGGCTGATCGGCTTTGACTACACTGCCCAGATCAATGCGGACGTTCATGTTTTCTTTGGCGTCCTGAATGAATTGCAGACCTGGGTTTTCCAAAACGGCTTCTTGTGGTTGAGCGCCTTTGGCCTGGGAAGGTTTTTGAGCTTCTTTGTTTAAGTTGGTTTTGGTCGGAGTTGGTTTGATTGCTTTGGCGTCGGTCTTTGCTGTTGGACGGGTTGTGGCCGGTCCAACCATCGCCGTCGTTTCGGGTTGAGGCGCGTCCGGCCTCAGAATTGTTTTAATTGCCAGGGAGCCGTTCATTTCAAAAATCACCGTGCGCGTGTCGGTTTTCGGCGTAAATTGAACTTCGGTTCTGGCTCGCAACAACTGTTCAGACGGAATCAACTCAGCGTCAATCTTGTAATGCTGAACGTCGAAATCTGCAGAGCCTTTTTGCGCGCTTACTCCGTGCGAAGCCAGCGTCAACGACGCGACGGCGATTGCCAGTATCCCAGCTAGGAATTTCCTCTTCATCTCCTCGTCCCCATTTTGTTTGAATCGTTGTACTGCTTTTTGCGGCGCGGCGATTATAGCCGTCACCGCACGCTTTGTGAATCTTAGCTGACTGCCTGAACGCCGGTTGGTGGCAAACTTGCAATTCGATGGCATAATCGGTCTTGCGTTAGAGGCTTTCAGATGAAGCATTTGCTGAAGTTTTACCGATATATTTTCGATCTGGAAAATTACCTGTTGCTGGTCAGGGTGATTA
>JAGNMH010000180.1:0-4065 GCA_017991275.1 Acidobacteriota bacterium | reverse complement strand
TTTACCTGCCGCCACAAACCGGCTGGAAGATTTCCGATGAAAAAAAGATCGCGCGCTTTGCAGCCTTCGTTACAGGTTTTCCGGTCGAATGGGGCAAATGCGTTCAACAGTCATTGATCGTTTACCGACTGTTGAACGGTTACGGTATTCCATCGAAAATCTGTTTTGGCGTCAGTCGCGACGAAAAATCGGGTGAGGGGCACGCCTGGGTGGAGAAGCTTGGTGAACCGGCACGTCTGTTTGTGGAAACAACCGATCCGCATGAAAAATTTACTTTGGTCTATGCTTCGCCGCTTCCCGAAGCTGCCCCAAGTTACATAAACCATGAAGCTATCAGTCAGGAGGAATAAATAATGTCGCTGAAATGTAATTCTTGCGGAAATGAACTCAGTCCACAGGTCAAATTCTGCACACGATGCGGAGCGCTGGTTTCGCAGGCTCAATCTTTTGGCCAAAATATAGAAGCGACTGAACCTTTGTTTGCAGCAGAATCGGCAACTGTCGGCCAGCGAACAGAGGCGCTGGCGCCGGACACCGAAGAATTACCAGAGGCATCTGTTTCGACCAACAAGATTTCGCAGCCTGGGACTGCCGCTTTGCTTTCGCAAGAAGAAGTAGCCGCGATTCCCACAGCGACAATTCAATCAGAACCGGGTTCGCCGAAAAGGTTTGCCGTTTTTGCCGGATTCTTTTTACTGATTGCCGCGGCGGCAGCGGGCATTTATTTTTCCACCGCTAAACCTTCTGAGACCTCGGCTGATCCTGTTCCGACGCCGAATACGCTTTCTCAATCAACGCCGATTGGAAATTCGCAACCGTTAACTAATCCTTCTCCGGCAGAAACCCCAACTCCGCAGCCCGAAGTTGTTGGAAAAGCTTCTGAAAGGGTCGGCGAAAACAACGCAAAGCCAAAGCCCGGTGAAAAAGAGGCAATACCGCCGACCGAAACAGCGGCAGACCACATCAAGCTGGGAATCAAAGCCGGCAATCCCGCAGCGGCATTGGCCGAATATAAACTGGCTTTGGAAATTGACCCAGGAAATGTGGATGTCCATTACTTGATGGGAATGGCTTATCAGCAATTAGGGCAACTCAATCAGGCGCTTGAAGCTCATCGTAAATGTTCCTCTGGCACTTATGCTCCGCTGGCTGCCCAACACGTCAAGAAACTGGAAAAGGAAATAAGTAAGTCGAAGTAGTAAAAATTTCCCGCCTAACACTCTTTTCATTTTCGGGAACAGCCATTCCCGCGAGCGGACAGTTGACCTCGCCGAACTTTTCTTCCAAAGCTCGTTAAAAGCCGCAGGTTCAGCAATTACCAAAACCTCGAGGCTGGCACGGGCTTTGGTTAAGCACCTTTAGATTGACCTGATCTCTTCAAACAATTTTCTTAAACGAGGTAAGGCTTCCATCATCTTTTGATGAAGAGCGGAGGTTTTGATGAGCAGTGGAGGAGTTATGCAGACTTTGTGGCAAGACCTGCGCTTTGGCGCGCGTATGTTGATGAAGCAAAAAAGCATCACAGCGATTGCTGTGCTTTCGCTGGCTCTGGGTATAGGCGCGAATACTGCGCTCTTTAGCATTCTGGATGCGATGTTGCTGAAAATGCTGCCGGTCAAAGAGCCGGAGCGGTTGGTGTTGTTCCGGTCAGTGGCTCCGCGTGAATTCAGCGTGGGTAGTTATTCCGGCAATTCCGATACTGACCCTGCGACCGGGCAGCGGCGCATGACTTCCTTCCCGTTTCAGAGCTACCAACGGATGCGCGAACTGGACAGCCCACTTTCGGATGTCTTTGCGTTTGGTGATTTAGGGCTGAACGTCAGCGCCGATGGCCAGGCCGATGTCGCCAGCGGTCAGGCGGTGACCGGAAATTATTACGCCGGGTTGGGAGTGCAGGCGATGTTAGGTCGTGTTTTGACCGATGATGACGACAAGGCTTCGGCCAGTCCGGTTGCCGTCATTAGCCACAGATATTGGCAAAAACGCTTCGGAGGCAACGAAGCCGTCATCGGCAAACAGATCAATCTGAACAACGTCGGTTTCACCATCATCGGCGTTACTCCGCCGGGCTTTGACGGAACGATGGAGGTTGGTTCGACTCAGGATGTAACGATTCCGCTGGCCTGGGAGCCTCAACTTTATGTTGACCCTCAACGCTCGAATATGAGCGGCGCCGGTGTCTGGTGGTTGCGGCTCATGGGGCGTCTGAAGTCTGGAGCGACAGCGGAACAGGCACGCGTTCAGTTGGAAAATGCGTTTCATCAATCTGTCGTCGAACATAGAGTCGCTCGGCAGGCTCAAGCACAGGCGGACGGCAGAAACGCGATCAATACGCTTGACCCAAAATTTTATCCGCGACTATTTCTGGACCCTGGCGGGCAAGGCGAAATGAACACGCGGCAGTATTACGCGCCATCGCTTTACCTGCTGCTTGGCGTAGTCGGCTTGGTGCTGCTGATTGCCTGCGCGAATGTGGCCAACCTGTTGCTGTCGCGCTCGGCTGGACGGCAAAAAGAGATCGGCTTGCGGTTGGCGCTGGGCGCAAGCCGCTGGCGTTTGATTCGCCAATTGCTGACCGAAAGCGTTTTGTTGTCGGCAATTGGCGGAGCGTTGGGCGTTTTGTTTGCGCTGTGGATCAAAGACGGATTGCTGGCGGTCAACGATTGGGGGCCGAAATCGCTGGAACCAAAACTGGATTGGCGTGTGCTTGGTTTCACGATGGCGCTGTCATTGCTGACGGGAATCGTCTTTGGTTTGGCTCCGGCGTGGCGAGCGACCAAAGTGGATTTGACGCCTGCGTTGAAAGACAGCGGGCGAGGTTCCAGCGCCGTGTCGCGTTCCTTGCTGAGCCGTGGGTTGGTGGTTGTCCAGGTGGCGCTGTCATTGTTACTGCTGGTCGGAGCCGGTTTGTTTGTCCGAACGCTGTTGAACCTGCAACGAGTTGAGCCGGGCTTTAACGCACAAAATTTGCTGCTGTTTGACATCCGACCGGGTCTGATTGGTTTCAAGGATGAAAAGCTGACGCAGCTTTACGAACGAGCCACCGAACGTCTGGAAGCCGTTCCCGGTATTAAGGCAGTCACCTTTTCGCGCATGGCTTTGCTGGCACGAGGCTCCAGTTCGCGTGGTGTCTTTTTGCGCGACGCCTTGAACGCCGTTCCTGATTCCGAAGGGCGGATCAAGGAAAGCGGCGAAGGTTACATTCACCAGGTGCGCGAAAACTTTCTGGAAGCGATGCAGATTCCGCTACTTGCCGGGCGCAACCTGTCTCCTCGCGACGATGCCAGTTCTCCAAGAGTTGTCGTCGTCAATCAAACCTTTGCCAATAAATACTTTCCCAACGAAAGCCCAATCGGCAAACGATTCGCCTTCGATCCGAAAAAGCCTGACGAGATTGAAATCGTTGGACTGGTCAAAGACGCTAAATACGCGAAACAGCGAGATGACGTTCCGCCGACTGTTTACGCTTCCTGGCGTCAGGAATTGCGTTCGATGAGCGGCGCAACCATAGAAGTCAGAACCGCCGGAGACCCAAACAATTCCATTGCCGCCGTTCGCCAGGTGATGCGTGAAGTGGAAGAAAAACTGCCGCTGGTCAACGTCAGGACACAGGTCGAACAAGCCGAAACTACTCTGCGAATGGAGCGGCTGTTCGCCAAGCTCATGACCTTGTTCGGACTGCTGGCTCAACAACTGGCTTCAATCGGATTGTTCGGCGTCATGGCTTATGCGGTTTCTCAACGAACGCATGAAATCGGCATTCGCATGGCTCTGGGCGCTGAGCGCAACGACGTGCTGAAAATGATAATGCGACAGGGAATGACTTTGGCTTTGCTTGGTGTTGTGCTGGGGCTGATCGGGTCGTACGTGCTGACAAAATACCTGGAAAGCTGGATGAACCTGTCAAGCATGATGTTTGGCGTAAAGCTCAATGATCCGCTGACTTACGGTGTGATTGCCGTTGGGTTGACGCTGGTGGCTCTATTGGCCTGCTTCATTCCGGCGTGGCGCGCGACGAAAGTTGATCCGATGATCGCGCTCAGGTGTGAATGATCACAGTTGGAA
>JAGNMH010000179.1 GCA_017991275.1 Acidobacteriota bacterium | reverse complement strand
AAGCATGCCTGAGCTTTCAGCCGCTGAACCCGGCTCAACTCTGGTGATAATAGTTGCTCCGTCAATCATTCTGAGATCAGCACCTATGCCGCCGGTTGGAGGTTCGGCGACATTGTCTGCGATAACGGCTTCGGGCGGGATGATATTGAAATGCGATTGGTGAAGTTCGCCAAGCATCTGTTGCAACAGGCGATAAAGCTCGGCGTCGGATTTAACCCCGGAGACTTGTGGCTGGTATTGCTGGCGGATTTTCTCCCAATCAACTCCGCCCAGAGTCGGGTCGAAGTGTTTGTCTCTGACCGTCTGCCAAACGATGTCAAAAGTCCGCCGCCAAATTTCCGATGAGCTTTCGTTTTTTTCAGAAGCCGGAACAGCGCCGACAACCGCTGGCTGACGAGCCGGATTCTGTGCCCAAAAGTTCGCTGCCAGTATCAAGGCGAGCATCGCCGCAAGGGTAAGCTTTTTCATTTTGATTTCCATATCAGATGTCATTTTAACTGTTCGGAACTTCGCGGAACCGCGCAAAGTGAATCCGCATTACGCCGCCGGGTCGAAACCGGTTCTGTAAAGTTGCTGTCCAATCAAACTCGTTGATTTAGCTCGCAAACTGATTTAGCATCCAGCACGGTTTTCAACAGTAGTATTAACTTCAAATCGCCGAACAAACAGGCGTCACATTCGAATACGAATCGAGTCACCTCAGTTGGCATGATTAATGAATGCCCTCAATGCAATTTCCCCGTTCCGCGCGAAAGCAGCCGGTTCTGTAATCAATGCGGCGCTGATTTGCAAGCATTTGATTTGAGTAAACCGAATCTGCAACTTGAATCGCCCCCATCTTCACCGCCAAAGGATTCGCTTTCCAAAGATATGTTGGAAGCCACGGCGCTCAAAACTATGACAACTCCCCAGAAAGAAACCAAATCCATCGAGGCCACTCTACACATTTTGTCGCGCGAAGGCCTGGTAACTGAACGTGATCTGGCTGGCGCTGAAACCAGAATCGGCAAAGGGCCTCAAAACGAAATCGTTTTGACAGATGCTTCTGTGTCATCAACTCATGCCATGATCAGTTTTGCAGATGACGCCTTCACCTTAAGCGATTTGGGAAGCCGCAACGGAACCTTTGTCAACGAAGTCCGTGTCACTGAATCGCGCAAATTGCAGCACGGCGATTTGATCAAGATGGGACATTGCGCGATCACTTTCCGGATTAAAGAAGCCGAAACCACACAATCAATCCCGCGCACGGTGTTACTGGACAACGCCCCGCCGCCGCCGCCGTTGGCGCCGCCAACACCGAAGACCCCTCCGATGACTGAAGCCTCGCTGGCTCAGGCGTTGGTTTCCGCCGGACTTGTAGCTCAAACAGAGATTATTCGCCTGCAAGGTGTCGGCGCGCCAGGCAAAAAAAGCCGGAGACTGTTTCAGGCTTTGACCGAAGAAAAATTGGTCAGCGAAATCGGCTTGCGTGATTTGATTGGACGCACCTTCAATCTGGTTCCAATTGATATGAAAACAATGGAAGTTGACGCTGTGACGGCAGCCAAATTGCGCGTTGATTTTTTGCGAAGCCGTTCGGTTTGCCCTGTCATCGGTCAACAGCCAGACAAGTTAATGCTGGCCATTGCCGACCCAACTGACAAAACGACAATTGACGAAGTCGAACGCATCACAGGCAAAAAAGCCTCGCTAAGATTGGCTTTGCCCAGCGAAATTACCGCACAAATTGACAACCACTTCACACCGCGATTGATCGGCGTTATGCCCACGGGGGAAAAGATTGAAGCCCTGTTGAACCAGCCGGAAATCGAAATCGGCAAAGCTCCGCACAACAAACTGGTCGTCAACGATCCAACTGTCAGCAGCACTCATGCCATCGTCGTCGTGCGCGACGGCGGTTACACCATCGTTGACCTGGGCAGCAGCAACGGCACGTTTATCAACGGTAACCGGCAAGGCGGAGACGCTTACACGCTGCAACATGGCGACAAGATTCAACTCGGCAATGTCATGCTGACTTTCCGTAATCCGGCTGAAACCACAGAAAACAAAACCGCTCGGTTGTCGTTGGAAGCTTTGGAAGACGTTCGCCGCCGCGCCGCGCTCAAAAGCGGCCCTGTCGCGTCCGCACCGTCCACCAACCCAAGTTCCTGGTCCGTGCCTCCTTCAAAAGTTGTCACCGCAGCCGAAGATGATGAAGTAGAAAAATCCGAGAAGAAGAAAAAGAAAAAAGACAAAGACAAGGGCGGCTGGAATATAAACGCCATCAGCCGAATTATCGCCCAGGTGCTTGGCGCAGTTGTTGGCGGGATAGTCACAATTCTTGTGGCCAGATATGCGCTACAAACGCCCTCTAACAATGGCGGAGGCGGTTCAACAGGTTCTCCATCGGCAAAAATCACGGCTTCTGACTCCTGGTCGTCGTTGCCAGGCAAGGCAATTGAAGCATCCGGTGTGGCTCACGTTCCAGGGAGCGATTTGGTTTTAATGGTTGACGATGGTCAACCGGGGGCCGTTCTGGCAATGAAGTTGAACGCGGCAGGTGAGCCAGTTGGCGCTCCCAAAGCAATCCCGCTTGGTGTAACAATCAAAAACCCCGAGGCCATCACCAACGACGGCGCACACTTTTACATCGTCGGCTCGCTGTCAGATGCAGCCTGGGGCGGTGACAACGCCATCGTGCGTTTTGCATTCGACCCGCAAACAGAGACGCTTCGCGGACAAGCCGAAGTCATCAACGACTTTCGCGGCTTGCTGCTAAGCAAAGTCCCTGAACTGAAAAGCCAGGGAGAAATTCCCAGCGCTCAGGGCGGTTTGAATGTCGAAGGCCTGGCCTGGGATAAATTACGCGACCGTCTGGTGGTCGGTATGCGCTCACTGGTTGGCGCCCAAGCTGTTTTGGTTCCGCTGCGTTTGAAAGACCCCCGTGGAGCGTTCAACGCCGACAATCTGGTGGTCGAAAATCCGCGAGTCGTCTTTTTGCAGCTCGGCGGTCAGGGAGTGCGCGACATAACTTATGACGCACATCTGAAATCTTTCCTGATCATTTCCGGCGCGCCAGAAGGCGTTGAAAAAGCTGAGTTCAAATTATGGGAATGGGACGGCGAGGCACTTTCAACCAAAGTGCGCGAACAGGCTACGCTCAGTCCTAAATACAAACCCGAAGGTATAACCGCTGCCATCATCAATGGACGCCCGCTTCTGTTTTTGGTCGGCGACGCCAGCAGCTATCTAAAATTGGATTACTTGGATGTGAAGTAACTTTTGTAACTTCACGCTTCCCTGTTGTTGAGCGTCGTATCTCAACTGCATAAAAGCGGGAAATTATTGGCTTAAGCCCCGTCGAAATCGCTACTACCCCGAAGAACTGAAAACCAACTCCAGGAGGTTGTTTCAATGAACTATCGGTACAATCGTTTATCTGCAATGTTCGCCTTTACTTTGACCATCTGTCTGGCAATCGCTGGCGCTTTTGTTTCGTCATCTTTCCCCGCTTCAAAAGTCAACGCCAGTCCGCAAAAGAAGGATGGGAAAAAGAGCAAGAAAGCCAAATCTTCAAATGCGCCTACTGCCGCTGGGACGCCAGCAATGTGGGAAGATCGCGGCAATATCGCCTCCCTAAATCTGGTTTATGGCATAGGCAGCCCTGATGAAATGCCTAAGCCGCCTTTCCAGTTCGACAAGGAAGACATCACCGGAACCAATCCAAAAATCAAAATACTTGACGCCAATGGAATCAAATGGAACATCAAGTTTGACGAAGAAGTTCACGCTGAAGTCGCCTCCAGCCGCATCGCCTGGGCTTGCGGGTACATGGTGGAAGAGAGTTACTTCATCCCATCTGGCAAGGTGAACGGAGTCACTGGTCTTGGCCGCGCCAAAAAATTCGTCGGCTCGGACGGCTCATTTACCAATGGAATGTTTGAAAAACGTCCCGACGACATTGCCCGTCGCGCCATCAACTGGGAATGGGACGACAATCCGTTTAAGGGAACAAAGGAATTGTCGGGCCTGGCTATTCTGAACACTTTGTTGAACAACTGGGACGCCAAAGCCACGAACAACAACGTGCTTGGAATGTTCGACGACAACGGCAAAGTCATTGATTGGTATCTGGTTGCCGACTGGGGCGGGTCATTCGGCAAGATGGGCGGATTCACATCGCACACAAAGTGGGATTTGGACGATTACAACAAACAAGCTTTTCTGGACGGAGTTTCGGGCGGGCAAATCAAATTGCATTACAGTGGCAAAATGAGTAGTTCTCTGAAAACCATCCCCATCGAACACGCTCGCTGGTTCGCGGGTCTTATTGGACAGTTGACCGACGCGCAGATTCGGGATGCCTTCAAAGCCGCTGGAGCGACGTCCACCGAAGTCGAGGGATTTTCACGTCGAATACGTCAGAAAATCAACGAACTGAAATCCGCCGTAGGAAGGTAAAATAAGTTCGTAGTGCCGCCTTCAAGCGGAATGGTGACGTACAGACTTATTCCGCCTGAGGGCGGTACTACAAACTCTTCAGGAAATGCACCTCATCATTCAACCTCGCGACGGCATAGCGCCGTTGCTGGAAGGCATCAATCAGGCCAAAGACAGCGTAGAGATTGTCATTTACCGTCTGGATCGGCTGGAAATAGAGCAGGCGCTTGTCTTAGCCGCTGCGCGTGGTGTTCGCGTGCATGCGCTGATTACTTACACCAACAAAGAAGATTTGCGCGAAATCAAAAAGCTGGAAAAACGTCTAGTAGAACGCAAAGTCAAAGTCACCCGCACAGCCGAAGACCTGGTTCGTTACCACAGCAAAGTTATGATCGTTGACCGTCGCCAGTTGTTCCTGCTGACCTTCAACTTCTCTTTTCTGGATATTCATCACAGCCGCAGTTTCGGCATTATCACCGAAGACAAACAACTGGTTACCGAAGCCGTTCGCCTGTTCAATGCTGATGTGGCGGGCAAATCTCACAAAGTCGAAGCCGAGCATTTTGTCATTAGCCCTATCAATTCGCGCAAGAAACTTTCCGCATTCATCCTCGGCGCTGAAAAACAATTGCTGATTTACGACAGCAAGCTGAGCGACTCCCAAATGCTCAAACATCTGGAAGCACGCGCCAAAGCCGGCGTCGAAATCAAAGTCATAGGCTCAATGAGCAAGCAGGTGAAAGGAGTAGAACTCCGCCCGATGCCTTTGATTCGTTTGCACACTCAGGCAATCATCCGCGACGGCAAGCAAGTCTTTTTCGGCAGCCAGAGTTTGCGAAAAGTGGAACTCGATATGCGCCGTGAAGTCGGATTGATAACAGACGACAAGGAAGCAATCCAAAGTTTTTTTCTGATTTTCGTCATGGACTGGGGCCACCTGGTCAAGGATTTAACTGGTGGTAGTTGACGAAGGAGGTTAAGCAATGAAAAACATCATCTCCAAACTCGCTGCAACTGTCGCAGTAATGGTCATCGCGGCCAGCTTGTCAGCATTGAGCGTAGCGCAGGATTCATCTACCAAAGCTACTGTCATCTTTGCAGTGATAGGTGATTCCGGCAGCGGCGATGAAGCTCAAAAAGCCGTCGCACGGCAAATGGTCATACAGCGACAAAAAACTCCTTTCGAGTTTGTGATCATGCTCGGCGACAACATTTACGAAAAAGGCGAGAAGGAAAAAATCGGCACTCATTTTGAGCAGCCGTACCAGGATTTGCTGGCCGCTGGAGTGAAGTTTTACGCCTCGTTGGGAAACCACGACATCATCAAAGGAACTGAGTTTCAAACCAACTACAAGAATTTCAACATGGGCGGACGACGTTATTACAACTTCGGTAAGGCCGACAACCTGCTGGAATTTTTCGCGCTGGATTCTAATGTAATGGATGACAAACAGTTGGGCTGGCTGGATGAATCGCTAAAAACGTCGAAGGCCAGATGGAAAATTGCCTTCTGCCATCATTCGATTTATTCGTCGGCCAGAATGCATCCGCCTTACACCAAGTTGCGCGCGCAACTGGAACCGCTTTACGTCAAATACGGAGTCAGCGCAGTTTTCGCAGGCCATTCGCATTGTTACGAACGCACCAAGCCGCAAAAAGGCGTCAACTACTTCACCGAAGGCGCAAGCGGCGAAATCAAAAAGAAAACTCTGGATCGTAAATCTCCGCTGATGGCTTTCGGTGAAGATTCGGTCAATTCGTTTTTGATTGTTCAGGTGACCGAGAATGAAATGAAGGTTGAAGCCATCGCCGCCGACGGCAGATTGATTGATTCATACACCATTAAACGGTAACTATAAATTGGGAGCGCTGGGGGCCTCGGCCAAGCTATTGAAAACAACAAGAATTTCCCCACTTCTGAAATTGGAAACTACACCTTTGGCTTAGCTTTCCAAACAAAAAAGCCGCTGACTCTTTAGCCAGCGGCTTTTTTGTTTTTATCATCCCTGTTCACTTATCAGTTACCACCGACGCCCACCATACTGACGATAGCCTTCGTAGTATCCCTTGCGGAAGCCTTCACGATACGAGGAATTCCCTTTGCGATAGTGACTGGAATTATTCGGATCGGCTCTGAGACGTTTGCGCAAGTCTTCCTGGCCTCTATCCAGTCCGTCGCGGAAACCTTTGTCATAATCACGGTTGTTGTAACCACGATTGTTGTCCCAGCGGTCATCACGACGGTCGTCTCTGCGATCCCAGCGATCATCACGACGGTCGTTGCGCTGATCACGTCGGTTATCACGGCGATTCTTTCCCCAGCCCCAGCCCTGAGCCTGAACAGAAGCCTGGCTCGACAAACCGGCAGTGAAGACCAATCCAAACGCGAGAGTTAAGGCAATAATAGTTTTCTTCAAGTTCATAATTCATTCACCTGAGTTCATCAGAGTGCGACAGTGCAACTGATACCAGGTCTCCTTTCGCTTGTATGTTTTGCATCTGGCGCGCCAAACACTCACAACATTCAAAAAAAGTTTTCAAACTACTTATCTCAAAGAATTTACGGTGGGTTAGAACGGCCGGCAGAATTGTCAGCCAAGCTCCTTTCAACCCATATCGTATAACAGCAAAACAATATGGAATCTTGTCGCAGCAATCCCGCTTGTCGTGTTAGGTTGAAGATGTCGTAAGCGTCTCGTTCTTCACAGCTACTGCAATGAAAAGTTGAACGTCAAAACGCCTTGGACTTTAATTGGCTTACCGTTGACCATTGTCGGTTTGAACCTCCACTGCTTTGCGGCATTTTCTGACACGGTCCTTAACTCACCAGGGCCACTGATCGCTGCGGCTTTTGTCACGCTGCCAATTTCGTCAATAATTACCTGTACCAGTACTACTCCACGAACCCGATTACTTTTTGCGTTCATTGGATATTCTGGAGCTATCTTCAAAATGGCAACTCCCTGTAAAATTTCAGGCGCAATAGTTTCGGGAATCTGTTGGTCGGGCAAAGCTGCATAAATTGTTCTAGCGCGAGCTTCATATTCGTTGGCTTCTTTCTTTTTATTCGCCATTCCCAGAATAATGGCACACTTGGCCAGCACTTCTGCAACATCCGGGTGGTTCGCTCCGACTTCTTTTTCCTTGATTGAAATCAACCTTTTGAAATAAGCAATGGACTGATTGAGATTACCGTCTCGCTGACTGAGCATGGCCAGATCGTTGAGCGTTTGCGTCAACTCTTTGGCTTCCGGTCCGAAGACAGCCTCTCGAATTTGCAGATTACGCTTAAAAGCCTCAATGGCCCCGCTCAGCTTTTCGTCCTGCATTCGTGCAAACCCGAGTCTGGAAAGATTGTCGCAAAGTTTGATACTGGACGAGCCGTATAAGGTTTCTTCGGCCTTCAACACTCGTTCACGAATCTTGGCAGCATCACCGTGTTTGTTCAGCTCCGAGTAAATTGACGCGAGGTTTTTCAGCGATGCAATCGTCTTTTCGTTTGCCGACCCAAGCGACTTTTCTCTTAGCTCAACGGCACTTTTGGCCAGCGGTAAAGCTTCTTTAAACTTCTTTTCGCGGGAAAGCTCGACAACTTGGGCATGCAATTTGTCTGCTTCCACCAATTCAGGCATTTGCTGCCCGCTTGCAGAGCAAGCAAATACACCGACAAGAAATAATAAAGCAATAAACGCAAGGACAATTCTTTTCATCGCTTCACCTCGAGGTTTCAGATTAAATGCCACGCCGAAAGGCTAGCAAGCCAACGTCACACAGGTGTGCTTTCTATCCCAAGTCTGCCGCGCTGGGCAAGTTTTGAATTCCCTTTGCGGCGCGAATGGCGCGGACGACGGCTTGCGCCATGGCTTCGGCGGCGAGCGCGCCGATCAAGGTCACATTGACGGTTTTTGTCGAAGCTGATTTGCCAGTGGCGACGGCGAAAATGGTGTCTCCGTCAAACATTGTGTGCGCCGGATTGATCGTTCGCGCCAAACCATCGTGAGCCATTTCAGCGACTTTCTGCGCCTGGGCTTTGTCGAGCTTGGCGTCGGTGGCGACTAAACCAATCGTCGTGTTCGTTCCGCCCAGCATTGGCGGCAAGCTTTCTCCACGAAGAATTCCGGCCATCGTCCCAGCCAGTTTTTTGCCGTCAACGGTGCGCGCTCCGGCAATGAGTCTGCCGGTCGTTGGGTCAATGATGTCGCCGACTGCGTTGACGGCAACGATTGCTCCGACTGTTAAACCCGAAAGTTTTATCGAAGCCGTGCCGATGCCGCCTTTCATCGCTCGTTTGCCGCCGAACA
>JAGNMH010000178.1 GCA_017991275.1 Acidobacteriota bacterium | reverse complement strand
CTTTTTCTTTGTTCGTCCGGCCAGCGCGGTTGAAACTCGCTTAAGAGAGATCAACCCTCGCGTTGCGGCTGAAGATGCGCCTCAACAGACTGCTTCGACTGTTTTTGTTGAGCGTATAGCCAAACCGATTTCTCAGTTCGTTCCGCAACCTTCACCGCGAAATCTTCGGCGTTTACGAAAACGCCTGATTCAGGCTGGTTATTACAACGAAAGCGCCGCGACAATTTATCGCGCGATTCAGTTGACCTCAATGTTGCTGGTTCCGACGGTGACGTTTTTTTTCCTGACAGTCATTTTGCGCAAACCGGTTGATACCGGGACTATCGGATTGACCTTGGTTGGACTTGGTTACGGAGGCTTTATGCCTTCGTTCATGCTTTCTCGCCAGATAACGAAGCGTAAAAGCAAGATCACAAGGGCTTTGCCGGATGCGCTTGACCTGATGGTTGTTTGCGTTGAAGCCGGATTGGGATTGAACGCCGCGCTTCATCGCGTGGGGCGCGAAATGGAGTTGGTTGACACCAATTTGTCCGAAGAGCTGGCAGTCACAAACAGGGAGATTCGTGCAGGAAAGCCACGTGACGAAGCCCTGCGGAACCTTGGCGACCGAACCGGCGTTGACGATGTTAAGTCGCTGGTGGCAATGCTTGTGCAAACTGATCGTTTTGGTACTTCGATTGCCGACAGCTTGCGTGTTTTCGCGGATTCAATGCGAATCAAGCGCCGTCAGCGTGCCGAAGAGATGGTAGCCAAAGCCGCCATCAAGTTGATTTTCCCATTGCTGTTGTTTATCTTCCCGGCACTTTTGATCGTCCTGATGGGCCCGGCGCTGATCAAGATTTACGAATTGTTTGGGTCCATGGCGTTACAGTAGTTTTCGCAACCAGTTTAACTCATTAACTTTTATCTATTGAAAGAAGGAGACCCCCCAATGGAGATCTTGGCGGCTCTGTTTTTACAGGAATCAGAGAGACCGGATTTAACAGTCAATTACGTTATCATCGCATTTCTTTTGGTCATTGCAGCAGTATTAAGCGTGATCGTCGTCCGTCGCCGGATGAAGGAAAAGGACGATGATTGGGATTAGTCCTGGCAGGGATTTCAAGTCTCCAATTTAGAGGTTTGAAATTTGCCCGCCTATTTTCCCAAAATGTCTGACCTAAAAAGATGAAGTTTTACCATCGCGCGACTGGCCAGTTATTGGCTGAAAGAGTCGTGCTTGCCAACACGTTTTTAACGCGGCTGCGCGGCTTGATTGCGCGCAGCCGTCTCGCCCCCACTGAAGCGCTTTGGCTGCGCCCCTGCAATGGCGTCCATACTTGGTGGATGCATTACGCGATTGACGTCATTTTTCTCGATCGCGAATTGCGTATCGTCAAACTGGTTGAAAATATGCGCCCGTTTCGTCTGACGGCCCCTAACCGTGACACACGAAGCGTACTGGAAATGTCTGCGCACTCAATCTCCCACGCCAAACTCAAAGTCGGCGATCAACTCGAAGTTGTGCGCGAAAATTAGCCTTGAGATAAAGTAAACCAATGACGCAGGCAGGACGGCAACGTCGTCAAGCAAGTGACAAGCAAATCGGTTTATTCGCCAGATGGTTGCTGCCATCGTTGGGCGGATTGTCCGCTTTACTGGTCTTGCAACTGCTCATTACCAATTCGTATCGTTTTCTGTTCGATAGCGACACTGGCTGGCACATCCGCACGGGTGAACTTATTTTACAAACAGGTTCTGCGCCAAGCCTGGATACGTTTTCGCACACGATGTCTGGCCAATCCTGGTTTGCCTGGGAGTGGCTGACCGATCTGTTGATGGCTTTTTTGCATGATTGGCACGGGTTGGCGGGTGTTGTTGGTGGGGCGATTCTGATTCTGCTGGTCAGTTACGCTGCCCTTGGATGGTTGATGTTAAAGTGCGGAGCCGATCCGATTTTAGCCACGGCGCTGACAGTTTTTGGAGCTATTGCCAGCATAGTTCATTGGTTGGCGCGACCGCATTTGCTCTCTATATTGTTGATGGTTGTCTGGTGTGCGCTGGTTGAAAGTTTTCGGCGCAAACGCTCGAAATGGATTTTCGCAGTTCCGCTGCTTGTTGCTTTGTGGGCAAACCTGCACGGCGCGTTTGTTGTGACGCTGGTTATGCTAGGGATTTACGCTGTCGGAGAATTCCTGGAATTCGGCGCTCAAGGCCAATGGCAGGGCAGAGAATCACTGAAAGTTTTGAAAACTTATTTGTCGGTCGGGCTGCTGTCCTTGCTCGCGGCAATGCTGACGCCTTATGGCTTTAAGCTTTACGGGCATTTGTGGGGTTACCTGACTGACAAGCAATTGCTTTCGACGATTGAAGAGTTTCAGTCTCCTAACTTCCATTCGACTGACGGCAAGCTGATTGAAATTTTGTTACTGCTCGGTGTCGTCGCGGCGGTCAACGCGCTCAGGCAAAAACGGTTTGTAGAAACTGGATTGGTTTTGTTGTGGGCACATATGACGCTGCAATCCGAAAGGCACATCACCTTGGCTGTTGTAGTTCTGACGCCGATCATTGCCGGGCAATTGAGCAATTTACTGGCTGAGCTTTTTGATCGGGCAGCGCAAGGCGAAGAAAACCGCTCTAAGGCTTTGCGGGCCGCTCGTTCTTGGTATCGCAGCACAATGGCAATCAATCGCCAATTAACCGGAGCCTCTTGTTACTTTGCAGCTTTTGCGTTTGTGGTTTTGGCCGCCAGCACTGGTTTAGCCGACAAGCTGCTTTCACCGCGTTTCAATGACAAACGTTTTCCGGCTGGCGCAGTTGAGTTCGTGCAGCAAAATCAACAGATCAGTCAATTGTCGGGGCGGTTGTATGCGTCGGATCAGTTCGGCGGCTATTTGATTTACCGAAAGTTCAAGGTCTTTGTAGACGGGCGGAGCGATTTTTACCGTCAAGGTTCGGTGCTTGACGAAATGACCAAGCTTGAAAGTGCAGGCTCATGGTCGGATTTGGAAGAAGTGCTGGATAAACGCTCGATTGATTGGATGTTGCTAAAACGCGGCCAGGCTCTGGCGCAAATTGCCCTTTTCAGTGGAAAATGGGCTAGCGTTTACGAAGATTCGATTTCACAAGTTTTGATTCGAAAAGCCCCAATACTGACAAGTTCGATTTCTAGGACCGTGTCCCACAACCAACCCGCTAACGGTCAGCGGAATCCGGGCGAGTTTTTCGCAAGCTCGCCACCAATCGCTGAAATTCAGAAAGGTGATTTTATGACTCTGAAAAAGATTTTCCGCTCTCTTCGTCACCCCGTGCTGGCAACGGTCGCTGTTGCGGCGTTAAGTGTAGGTGTGGTGACAACCGTGCCTGGTATTCGTAATCAAGTGGCTGCCAACCTGGATTCAGGCGCTAGTTTTTTCTGGTTCGATGACGCGCCGGAATCTAGCGACGTTCAGGGGGGAAAGAAGGGGAATGCCTTCAAGCGAGTCTTCGGAGCGCCGTTCCGCCTGGTCGCTCGTATGTTCAAGCGTGACGACAACAATCTGGCCAGGAAAGCGACTGAGAAAGAGATAGAAAAACTGCGCGTGATCTCGCTCAATCGTTCGCAAAATGGTTCACCCAATCAAATTGCGGATGCAGGCAGCGGCACAACCGCCGAAGCTACGACGGCTGAAGTGGCTGCGCAAAATCTGTTTGAAGATGCCGTTGAGTTGCACGATCAAGGCCGTCTTGATGGCGCAATCGAAAAGCTGGTAGCGGCCACCGTCATTCAGTCGAACTTTTCCGAAGCTTACAACCTGCTCGGTGTGTGTTTCGACGAAAAGAATCTTTATAGCCAGGCTCAGGAAGAGTACAAAAAAGCGTTGAAGGTTGAATCCAATAACGCGCGCTTTTTGAATAATGCCGGTTATTCCTATTACCTGTCAGGCGATTACGGCAATTCGGTCAAGCATTACAAACGCGGTTTGAAAATCACTCCGAACGACCGCCGCATGCACAACAACATCGGTCTGGCTTATGGACGCAAAGGCGATTACGACAAAGCTCAGGAGCATTTTGTCATTGCCGTTGGCGAAGTTGGCGCTTACCTGAATCTGGGCTTTATCTATTCCCAAGGTGGCGAGCATGACAAGGCGATCAAATCCTACGAAGCCGCATTGAAGATCAAACCCGATTCGGTGCCTGCGATGAGCAATCTGGCACAGCTTTACGAGCGCAAGGGATGGCTACGCGAAGCCGGCGCTTTGTATGCGCAGGTCAAAAAGATTAACGATGCCGAAAAGAACAAAGATCAGGTTGTTGATCGGGAACCATAATCCGGTGGCGGGTGGTTGGTTGTTGGTGGTTGGTTAGACTCGCATTGCAATTTTGCGTTTCTGATCGAATCCGGCAACTGACCGCTAATCACCAATTACCAACCACCAAATTATGCCTGAAGCAGTACAAGCCAAAACCAAGCCGTTTGCGCCGCCAATGCCTGAAACTTTTGAAGAGACGGGTTTGTCTTTTCAATTTCTGGCCGATTTGGCGCTGAAGACCGCCGCGACAGAAACCATTCAGACGACCGCAGGGATTGCAGAGCGTATGTGCTTGCCGGTCAGCCTGACAGAGACACTGATGCAGAATCTGTATCGTGAAAAGCTGGTTGAAATTCGCGGCAATGTCGGATTGAACAATAATCGTTACTCTGTGTTGGATCGCGGCTGGGATCAGTTGCGTCGAATCATGGAAATTTCCGGCTATGTCGGGCCGACTCCGGTTTCGCTGACGGCTTACACGGCGATGATGCGTTCCCAGGCTCAGCCGGATGAGTTGGTTGGGCCTGACACCGTTGCTGCGGCTTTTCACGACCTGGTCTTGCCGGATAGTTTGCTGCAAACGCTTGGCTTTGCCATCAATTCGCGTCGCAGCCTGTTTATTTCCGGCATTCCGGGAACCGGCAAAACATCGGTTGCAGAGCGCATAAACAACGCGCTTGAAACACCTGTCTGGATTCCTTATGCGGTTGCGGTTGATGAACACGTCATCAACATTTACGACGGCCACAACCACGAACGCTCTTTGGACGAAGCACAGTTCGATTCATTTGATAAACGTTGGATCAGAATTTCCCGCCCGTTGATCATTGTCGGCGGTGAAATGACATTGGAAAGCACCGACCTGATTTACAACCGAGCCGCGCGTTATTACGAAGCGCCGTTCCAGATGAAAGCCAACTGCGGAACGCTGGTGGTTGACGATTTTGGCCGACAGCGGGTCGAGCCGGAAGATTTGCTCAACCGATGGATTGTGCCGCTGGAACGCAAAGTGGATTTTTTGACTTTGCACACTGGCAAAAAAATCAGTGTGCCGTTTGAAGAGCTGGTCGTCTTTTCGACTAACCTGGACCCAAGCCGTTTGGTTGACGAAGCTTTTCTTCGCCGAATGGGTTACAGAGTTCGGATCGAACCGCCTACTGAAGAAACCTATCGCCGTATTTTTGAACGTTACACCGAAGCGGCGGGTGTGTCTTATGAAGCTTCCGTGCTTGATTATCTAATCTCGAAATATCCTACGGAACGGCGAGTGATGAAATCCTGCGAACCGCGCGATCTGATCAGTCGCTTTCTGGATATTTGCCAGTACAAGAGCTTGCAACCTACGCTGACCAACGAACTGCTTGATCTGGCTTGGGGCAATTACTTCGGAATCGCGCACGCTTGATAAGGTGATAGGCATTTTGGTCTTAGGTGACCGGTTGAACGTTCTTATGAAACCGGCTTTTTTTGTCAGAGTAGTCTGTTTGATTGTCTGCCTGTTGGCAGTCGGGACAGTTGCGCTTGCTGATGAATTGCGGTTGCGAGATGGGCGAGTCATTCAGGCTGACGAAGTTTGGGAGACAGGCAACATCGTTTGGTATAGGAAGGGCAATGTGCATGCTTCCGTAGCCAAATCAGATGTTGTCAGCGTCACCAAACGATTACCGGATGAAGCTTACAAAGTGGTTTCGTCTGTTATTGAACAACCGACTGGCGATTCGAAGAAAGTGCAGACTGGCGGCAAACGAAAGGTTTCGAAGTTGTGGCTGAAAGATGGAGCGCAGATCGAAGCCGATTCGGTTTGGGAAGAATCTGAACGAATTGTTTACCGGCTGGGTCAGATGCAAACAAGCATTGAACGTTCGGAAGTCGTGAAAGTGCTGACCGGGATTGACGCTTCTGATGCTGCTGTGCCTGCATTGCCAGGCGATGTCGCGCTTAGGTTTTCGACCGGTAATCGCAACCTTGACGGGTTGATCGTTTACAACGCGACGAAATACGCCGTTGACCCGTTGCTGATTTATCTGGTGATGCGCGAAGAATCAGGTTTCAATCATCGCGCCGTTTCGCGCGTCGGCGCTCGCGGATTGATGCAGTTGATGCCGGCAACGGCTGCGCGGTTCGGAGTCCGCAACATCCACGATCCGGTCGAAAACGTTGATGCAGGAACTCGTTACTTGCGAATGCTGATTGATATGTTTGGCGGAGACATCAATCTGGCGCTGGCCGGTTACAACGCGGGTGAAGGCGCAGTTCTGAAATACGGACGCCGCATCCCGCCTTACAACGAAACCGTCAATTACGTCTGGCGAATCAACACTGCTTATCGTCGGGCGGTTGGGCAGTAACCAATCGAACTCCCTCACGCATCCTCTCAAATATCTGAGGAGGCCATATCCGAGGAGGAGGAAATTTATGAAGTATCTTGTCCCTCTTTGTCTCGTGATTCTGTTTGCGCTAACAGCCGCGAACACCTCTGTCGCGCAGGATTCCAAGCCGCGCGAAATCCTGAACAACGATTCCATCGTCAGCTTGTCCAAAGCCGGATTCAAGGAAAGAACAATCGTAACGCTGATTCGCACGTCTCAAACGGCGTTCGACATCTCCACTGTGAAGTTGGTTGATCTGAAAAAGCGCGGCGTCAGCGAACGCATCATTTCCGAGATGATTGAAATCACGAATCGCCGCGAAATGGCTCAGCGAATGACCTCGCTGCGGGACGATGAGTTCTTTTCGAAAGACGACGATGCGTTCTTCAACGGTTCGCAGATTTTCAGGGAACTGCCGACTGAAAAGGACGCTCGCAAGAAAGAAGAAGAGGCGCAAATCTTCGGTTCGCAATCCGGCAGCAAAAGCAGAACTCGTTCGCGCGGGACAGGGCCGAATGGTGAACGCGAGCAATCCAGTGAAGTCAGCGGAACGGCTTCTGTCAGGATTATCCGTCCGCCCAGTGAAGCCGGCGCAACTCCCAAACTGGAACGCGCCCCCAAACTGGACAATCAAGGCATCCTGGAAATGGTTCAAGCCGGTTTTTCAGAAGGCACGATTATTCGCAAGATAGAAAGCTCGCAGGTTGATTTTGATCTTTCGCCTAAAGTCGTCGAAGACATGAAAAAGAACCGCGTCAGCGAGCGCGTGATTTCCGCGATGAAAACGGCGATGGATGAATCCAAGTGAAGAAGTCAGTTACCAGTTTCCGGTTACCAGTTTCCGGCAGCGTGCTGATTCTGGTATTGCTTGGCGCAGTGACTCTGGTCTGCGCTCAGTTACCGAAACGCGAGCAGGAAAAAACACAAAAACCTACGGCCAAAGAAGCATCAGGCGACACGATTGCGATTGAAACGACTGAAGTCTTGTTGCCTGTGACGGTCAGAGATGCAACCGGCCAGTTCGCCACCAACCTGAAAGCCGAAGACTTCGCCATTTACGAAGACGGTATTGTGCAGCCAATCTCTTCTTTCACGCTGAAACGAATGCCGGTTCACGTCGTTCTGCTGATTGACACCAGCAGCAGCGTCACGCGGGAACTGGAAGATTTCAAATTCGCCGCGCTTAACTTCATCAACCAGCTAGACCCGGAAGACAAAATCTGCCTGATTCGTTTTGACGACAAAGTCGAGTTGGTTCAGGACTGGACCAGCAACCGCAACACGCTGAAACGCTCGCTGAATCGGTTGGGAACTGGAATGTTCACCAAGTTCAACGACGCGCTTTACCTGGCCGCCAAAGAACAATTGGGAAAAGTCACCGGTCGCAAAGCGATCATCGTTTTGACCGACGGCATTGACAGCGGGCAGGGTTCGACGACTCCTGACAGAGCCTTTCGCACTTTGGTCGAAGAAGAAACTTCGGTTTACGTCGTCAGCAAAACACGGATTCAAGGACAGGCCGACCGCGAAAAGTTGAATTATTATCAGGCGACGTCGTCTTCATCGTCGGTTAATCAATTGCGGATTGACGGACTGAAAATGTCGCTGGCGCAACTGGAAGAAAGCGAGCATTACCTGATGCGCATCGCCGAAGAAACCGGCGGCAGAATCTTTTTGCCAGACAGCTTTGATGATCTGGGCAGCACTTATCAGCAAGTTGCCGAGGAATTGCGAAGCCAGTACGTGATCTTTTACACGCCTACCAATCCGGTGCGTGACGGCGGTTATCGCTCGGTTCGCGTCAAAGTCAAAATGCCGGGCTACCGTGCCACCACGCGCTTCGGTTACTACCCGAAGTGAAACTAAGGACATAAGCCCCCACGACAATTCAATCCAATGGATAAGACGAAATCTTCGACAGGAAATTTGGCTAAATTTTTGAAATTGGCCGTGGTTGGTTTGTTGCTTATTGTTATTGCCGGAGTGATCTTTGGGCGACGATATATGTATGTGAGCAGATCAGTGGAGACGACTGAGCAAATCGTCGGGCTTGCCAAAACGACTTCGCCCGAAGATCGTCAAGCCTGGCTACTAC
>JAGNMH010000177.1 GCA_017991275.1 Acidobacteriota bacterium | reverse complement strand
TCAGTCCGTAGCGCAAACCCAGGGTCAGCACCAGGCTTTGCCGCATGCGCCAAACATCCTGCCCGTAAACATCATACTCTTCTGTTGCCAGCTCACGGACGTTCGGGCTGCCAGCGGCTAATGGTTTGCCGTCAATGCCGAAGTTGAAAAGCCCAGTATATTGAGACAATCGGCCAATCACCGCCGCCAGTCCTGTTCTTGCCGACCGGACAAAATCTGAACGGATCGCAGTCCCTGTTGGCAAATTCAAAGCTGGAAAGAGCGCCGGCAACGAAGCATTGACGGGTGCGCTCAAAACCGCACCCGCGCTGGCGTAAAACGATTGATTGGTAATGCCGTTGTCGAAGGCTTTCGCAAAATCCGTTCTCTGATTGCGAATGATGCGGATGTTGGTTCCGAAGTCCCAACTATGGTTGCCGGATGGGCGCCAATTGACGTTGTCGGTAAAATTATGGGTCGGCGTCACACGGCTGAATGTGCGAGCGTAAGCCTTGTCGGAAAATACGTCACGAAAAGTTATGGCATTAACATCGGAGTCTCCTTGGTTGCTGAACGCATCGCGGGTCAGTCCGTAACGAAAATCGTTGATCAGATTGGGACTGGCTGTCCAAATATAACCGACAGCGATGGCCTTCGGATGGCTCCAGGTTGAAAGCGGAGCAGTATCATTGAATTGCGCTCCCGTGACTGCCGTGTCGTTCTGATAATTCCCTCGCATAAAAAATGAATGAGACTCACTCAACTTGAAATCAATTCTAGTCGTATGCGCGCCCAATTTCACAGGTTGAGGAGCATTAAAGCGGAAGCCGCCCGTATTCTGGCCATCGCCAATATCAAAATTGTTTGCCGGGTAACGTTGAGCGGCACCAGCCAATACAGACAATGCTGCCGGATTGACGTCTACCAACGGAACGCCAGTAGCAGTTCCATTGCTGGTCAAGCTGTTAATTTGCGCTGCAGTCAAGGTTATTGGGATGGAGCGCTGTCCAAGCGGATCGTTTGCAGGAGTCAACGCTATAAATTTCACGTCTCCGCGGCCAAGATTGGCCAACGGAACCGTTCTATTGACACTGGCCTGTTTGGCATCACGACGCCCTTCGTAGTTGTAGAAGAAAAAAACCTTGTCTTTGATGATTGGTCCACTGAGACTGCCGCCGAAATTGTTGCGTATCAGTTTCGGGCGAGGAATAGTCTTCCCTGTCGTGGGGTCAATCGAGCGGTTATTGAAAAAGTCATTGGCAGTGGTTGCCGTGTTGCGATGATATTCGTACAAGTTGCCATGGAATGTGTTCGAACCACTTTTAGTAATAAAGCCAACTTGAGCACCTGATGAACGACCCTGAGTGGAGTTAGCATTAACAGTTGTCACACGAAACTCTTCTATGGTGTCGGGGCTAACACGAATAACAGGGCTGAATGCCGTGCCATCCTGTTGATCGTTGGCATCAACTCCGTCAATCGTTAGATTCGCTTGATCGCTCCGGCTTCCGGCGACATAACCATCTGAAGTTACACCAGGCTGCAAACTGAGCAGGTTGCCGACATTTCGTGCATTTAGCGGCAGTTGAATGATCTGCTGTGACACAAAGTTGTTACCGATACTTGCGTCTTGCGTGTTAATGATGTTTTCAGCCGCTGAAGCAGAGACATTGACCACTTCAGTCACCTGTCCGATTTCAAGCGTGATGCTGACGGTTACGCGATTATCCGTCAGAGCTTTGACGTCGCTGACAACGTTCTTTTTGAAATTATTGGATTGGACTTCGATGACGTAAGTGTCGGGTGGTACAACGTTGAAAACAAAACTTCCGGCAGCATCGCTGGTCGTTTCGCGGCTGAAATTCTTTCCTGAATTTTTCAGCGTGACCTTCGCGCCAGAGATGGCAGCTCCTTGGGCATCCTGGACTGTGCCGCCTACTGTTGATGAACCAGTTTGAGCAACAGCAAAGCCAAAGGAAGCTACCAAGAGAAACAACAGACCTGCGACCTGCAATGTGAGATTTTTCGATAGAGTCTCGTGTCTATGCATTTTATCCTCCTGATGAAATTTTTGTCGGATGTTCGCCGCTTTGCTATGCCGTAATTCAACCGAGACTGAAAAAATGGGTCAGGGCGAATCTCATAAATAAAAAAGAAAGCGGTTCTGATCTGACAATGGATGGTTGTGACTATCGCTTGTACTAGAAAATGACCAGCGAAAGATAATTTGGAAGCCTAGCAAAAAGCAAGAACTGTTCCGTCCGGTGTTGGAGCTTGTCATGGACAGGTTGATTGGATTGTTGGCTACGGCAAGCTGCTGATTGCAATCCGGTTAAAACAAAAGCTACAATTTTGTTTTTAGATGATTCTGTCTTGTTGACGGAACATTGGTATGAATTTTCGGATTATGTTCGGATTTTTGAATCGGATGGCTGTGGCCTGAAAATCAAAACGCCGCGCAGCAAACGCTGAAAGACGATTCTTTCAGCCCCCTTTACATTTGCTACGCGGCGTTTATTTCCCATTTCAACCTGCGAGTTGGTTGCCGGGAAAATTACGGACGCGCTTTCAGAAAATTTCAAAGTCACGCAGACGTTCTGCGGCTCCGAAATACCCCCTTGCTCTCCTCAGGCGCGCCGATCTTGTAAAGAACTGTTGACCGCTTTGGGTCTTCGTATACCAATTACCGCTTCTTAGTTGGCGGTTTCAGTCTTATTCTCCTTTTGACCTTCTCCTACCGATCCCCGTTCACCATTCACGCAAATAGCTAAAACAAGGCTTGTGCCACGACGAAGCCTAGCCCTGCTGTCTTCTGCTAAAGCACTCATTATGCAGGTGTTTTGGTTATTAAGAATGGCTTGATGAAGACTGGTTCGACTATTGGGCTGAGCGAAACACCAGATTACTCATACCAATCGGTGGAAGAAGATTAACGATATGGTGCGCTGAGTTAGAAAAATATCCGGGCAATGTCATTCAGCGGCCTTCAACACAATAAAAGTTGCCAGAGTTTTAGCTACCAATCGGCCATCAGGAGTTTTAAGGTCGGTTTCAATGACTATGCTGGTTCGTCCACGGTGAATGACGCGAGCATCTGCCAGGCAGTCTTCGTCCTGAAGCGCGGCGATATAGTTGATTTTCATTTCAAGCGTCGCGCAGCGTTCGTTAGCTTTCAGTGTCGAATAAGCCGCCCAGCCCGAAGCATGATCAGCCAGACTGAAAATAGCTCCGCCGTGAACTCGCCCAAGCGATTGCATCAGCTTTTCAGAATACGGCAATTTCAACAACACACGCCCAGGTTCTTCTTCAATTGGCTCAAAACCGAGCATTTCGGCAAATGGTGATCCTGTTCCGCGTTGTTTCAGTTTTTCATCTTTTGGTTCGGTCGGCTTGTTCATTGTTTTTGTTTTCAGTTCAATTGATGCCGTGCGTGCGGGCGTGAGACGATGAAATCGGCTGAGCGAACATCGTCGCCAACTTTAACTCAGAGTCAAAAGTAAATGATCGAATCATCGCTGGCTCGCGCACTGCTTTACGCTCCGGCAAAGCTTTACGAACTTGCCGTAAGAGCGCGTATCTTAGCTTACGAACGCGGGCTTCTAAAAACTCATCGTTTGAATGCGCCGGTTATCAGCGTGGGCAATCTGACTTTAGGCGGCACTGGCAAAACTCCCTGTGTGGCTTTTATTGCTTCGACTTTGCTAGACGCCGGGCATCAAGTTGCAATCCTCAGCCGAGGTTATAAACGCCATACCACCGGGCGCGTTGAAGTCTCAAATGGAAAACAAATACTGTGCTCGCCTGTTGAATCAGGAGACGAGCCGTTCTTGCTGGCCCAAACCTGTCCCGGAGCCAGAGTCATTGTTGACCAGGATCGTTATGCAGCCGGACACTGGCTGGAATCGCAAACGCCGATTTCGGTTTTCGTGCTGGATGACGCTTATCAGCATTTGAGGGTGAAGCGCAATTTGAACCTTTTGCTGGTTGATGCGACAGAGCCTTTGAAGCTGGCAAAGATGGTTCCATTCGGCAGATTGCGTGAACCGCTGTCCCAACTTCGCCGAGCCAATGCCGTTATCGTCACTCGCAGCGACCAGGAATTTGACCGCGCCGAGTTGATTGAAACAATCGAAAAACACTCTCAACCAAACACTCCAGTCTTTTTTGCTCATCACGAAATGACTAGGCTAAGACAGCTTGGAGACAAAGGATCAGTCAAACTTGCCGAGTTTGCGGGCAGGAATGTTGCCGCGGTTTCGGGAATCGCCAAGCCAGACCGCTTCAATGACGATCTGCAAAAAGCCGGAATGCAGATTGTGTTGAGGCAAGATTTTCCAGACCATCATCGTTACTCTTCAGATGAATTCGCAGAGGTTGTCGGTTTGGCTCAATCTGCCAAAGCTGAAGCAATAATCATCACAGAAAAAGACGCAGCGAATTTACCGGATGGGTTGTTGAATGAATTGTTACGGCAATCCAAATTGCCGGTTTATGCTGCACAGATTGAGTTTCGATGCGCTGAAGCCGACCAACTCACAAAGTTGTTATTGAGCGTAACTCCTTAATACAACAATAGTTGATTGGTTTGACCGTTGGCCGAAGCCGGAAATAAAACTCGTAGGCTCTGTTTGCAGTCATTTGCCTATCGTCTATAATCCGCGCCTGTTTTTCTCCAGCAGTTCAACTAAACACAATACGAGGTATCACCAGCTATGCTCCTTTTTCTAAGCATCGGTATTTTTGTGTCACTCTGTCTGACAAAACGCGCGTCGCAAATTGGCCGCGTTGCATTGAAACTGGCGTCTGGAGCGGCTTTTGTCGCTGTCAGCGCAATCTCGGCGTTCGCTCAGGAAGCCCATCGTCCGGGCGGCGAAGCCAATTTGAAACTGCCCGATCTTTCAACCGTTTCGTTTATGGGCGGGACTAACGGGCGCACGCTGCTGATGATCGGCATCGCAGTCTCATTGCTGGGCATGGTCTTCGGGCTGATGATTTACACACAGCTCAAGAAAATGGCCGTGCATAAATCAATGCTCGAAATCTCCGAGCTGATTTACGAAACCTGCAAAACCTATCTGGTGACGCAGGGCAAATTCATCCTGATTCTGGAAATCTTCATCGCCATCGTCATCATTTTGTACTTCGGCGTGCTGGTTCAAATGGGTGTTGGCCGCGTAGCCATCATTCTGTTCTTTAGCCTGGTGGGTATCGCAGGCAGTTACGGCGTCGCGTGGTTCGGCATTCGCGTCAACACCTTTGCCAATTCCCGCACTGCGTTCGCTTCGCTCGGCGGCAAGCCTTATCCGATTTATGCCATTCCGCTGAAAGCCGGAATGAGCATCGGCATGATGCTGATTTCGGTCGAATTGCTGATTATGCTTTGCATCCTGCTGTTCATTCCGGGGGATTATGCCGGGCCGTGCTTCATCGGTTTCGCCATCGGTGAATCTCTGGGAGCAGCGGCGTTGCGTATCGCAGGTGGCATCTTCACCAAGATTGCCGACATCGGTTCTGACCTGATGAAGATTGTTTTCAAGATTAAGGAAGACGACGCGCGCAACCCCGGAGTCATCGCCGACTGCACGGGCGATAACGCAGGCGATTCGGTTGGTCCATCGGCTGACGGTTTTGAAACCTACGGCGTAACCGGCGTGGCGTTGATTTCATTTATCCTGCTGGCTGTGAATCAGAAAACTGCAGGCGCAGGATACGAAGCGATTCAGGTTCAGTTGCTGGTCTGGATTTTTGTTATGCGCGTGATGATGGTCATCGCTTCCGCCGGGTCTTATTTCATCAACGAAGCCATCACCAAAGCCAAGTACAACGGCGCTGACAAAATGAATTTTGAAAAGCCGTTGACCAACCTGGTTATCATCACTTCAGTGGTTTCAATCATTCTGACTTTCGTTGTGTCGAAGCTGATGATTCCGAATCTGGGCAGCGATGGTTCGTT
Organism: Acidobacteriota bacterium; assembly: GCA_017991275.1. GTDB lineage: Bacteria > Acidobacteriota > Blastocatellia > RBC074 > RBC074 > RBC074. The sequence continues at coordinate 2,840 of JAGNMH010000177.1, read as the reverse complement.
GTGGTGGAAACTGTCGGCGATCATTTCTTGCGGAACTGCGGCTGGCGCAATCATTCCAGAACTGGTCAAAGTCTTCACCTCCACCGAATCGCGCCACGTCAGCGAAGTTGTTACTTCGTCAAAAGAGGGCGGCGCATCGCTCAACATTCTGTCCGGTTTGGTCGCTGGCAACTTTTCGGCTTACTGGCTGGGAATCAGCATTGTCGGTTTGATGGCGATTGCTTATGCCTTCAGCCTGGAAGGCCTGGGCGCTTTGATGGTGGCTCCGGCGGTCTTTGCATTCGGTCTTGTCGCATTTGGATTTCTGGGAATGGGGCCTGTGACCATCGCTGTTGATTCTTACGGCCCTGTGACTGACAACGCGCAATCAGTTTACGAACTGTCGTTGATCGAACAGATTCCCAACATCGAAGCCGAAGTCAAAAAAGATTTCGGAGTGACCGTCAATTTCGACCGCGCCAAGCACCTGCTGGAAGAAAACGACGGCGCTGGTAACACCTTCAAAGCAACGGCCAAACCGGTGCTAATCGGAACGGCAGTCGTCGGCGCAACGACTATGATCTTTTCGATCATTATGTCGCTGACCAACGGTTTGACCGAAAACGTAGAAAAGCTTTCGCTGCTACACGCCCCGTTCGTGTTGGGGTTGATTACCGGCGGCGCGGTCATTTACTGGTTCACGGGCGCGTCAACTCAAGCCGTGACCACTGGCGCATATCGCGCGGTTGAGTTCATCAAAGCCAACATCAAATTGGATGACACCGTGGTCAAAGCTTCGGTCGAAGACAGCAAGAAGGTCGTCCAAATCTGCACGGAATACGCGCAGAAAGGGATGTTCAATATCTTCTTGACGGTCTTTTTCTCGGCGCTGGCATTTGCCTTTGTCGAAGAATACTTCTTCATCGGCTACTTGTTTTCGATTGCGATCTTCGGTTTGTACCAGGCGATCTTTATGGCCAACGCGGGCGGCGCGTGGGATAACGCCAAGAAGATTGTCGAAGTTGAATTGAAAGCAAAAGGCACTCCGCTGCATGACGCCTGCGTTGTCGGTGACACGGTCGGCGATCCGTTCAAAGACACTTCGTCAGTGGCACTGAACCCTGTTATCAAATTCACGACTCTGTTCGGTTTGCTAGCGGTGGAACTGGCCGTTTCGTTGCGCCATTCCAGCGACTCAAGCGCGACTTTGAGTCACGTGCTGGCAGTTGTCTTTTTCCTGATCTCGGCCTTCTTCGTTTACCGGTCGTTTTACGGAATGCGAATCGGCTCCGACAACTAACGACAGAGCAACACTGAAACGACTAAAGGCAGCGATCTTTCACAGGTCGCTGCCTTTAGTGTTTTCGATTCGGAATTTAACTCGCTATTGATTTTCCCGATACCAATCCACGGTGTGTTTCAGCCCTTCGGCCAATCCAACCAACGGACGATAACCGAGCAGCTTTTCCGCTCGCGCAATGTCTGCCAATGAATGGCGAACGTCTCCGGCGCGAGCTTCCTCGTAGCGCGGTTTTAAGGTCGTGCCGATAATTTTCTGCAACTCGTCGAACAACTGGTTCAGCGTAATGCGCTCTCCGATGCCTAAGTTCATGACTTGCCCGGCTGCTTCAGGAGCTTCGGCGGCTCGCAGATTGGCGTCAACCACGTTGGCGATGTAAGTGAAGTCGCGGGACTGTTCGCCGTCTCCAAAAATCGTCGGAGCCTGGTTGTTCAACAGCGAGGTGACGAATTTGGAAATCACCCCGGAGTAAGGCGAGGTCGGATCTTGGCGCGGACCAAACACGTTGAAGTAACGCAGCGCAACAGTTTCCAAACCATAAACCTGAGTAAAAGTCTGGCAATAAAGTTCGCCGACCAGTTTTGCCGCGGCATAAGGTGACAAAGGGTTTGGCAGCATCGTTTCTACTTTTGGCAAAACCTCAGTATCGCCATAAGCGGAACTTGAGGCGGCAAAGATGACTCGTTTGACTCCGGCGTCGCGCGCGGCCATCAGCACATTGAAAGTTCCGTTGACGTTGGCGTCGTGGTTAAGCTGCGGTTCGGCAACCGAACGCGGAACTGACGGAATTGCCGCTTCGTGATAAACGATGCTGACACCATCCAAAGCTTGGCGAATGGAGGAGTAATCGCGTATGTCGGCTTCGATAAATTCAACCTTGCCAGCCAGATGAGCCAGGTTTTCGCGCTTGCCCGTCATTAGGTTGTCGAATACTCGAACCCGTTCGCCGCGTTTGACCAATGCCTCGGCAATGTGCGAACCGATGAATCCTGCACCGCCAGTAACCAGATATAACTTTTGATCTCCCACTGTTTTGAAATCCTCTTCTTTAGAATTGACGCGACGGGGAATCTGCGTGCTTGATTAACCTTCAATCGCTTCAGCTGGGGTGTCAGAAACGCCAGAAATTAAAGTCTCTTTGGCACGTTGCACAATTGCCTCGTACCAGTAAACGTAAACCGTAAATCCTGCCAATACAGCTGCGCTGGCAGCCAGAATCAAAACTCGAACCCAATCAACCGCCGTGTCGCCGACCATCCGTCCGGCAAAGGTGTAAAGCACCCCACCCGCGCCGAGCAAAATGCTCAAGGCGTAATAAGTCAGTGAAACTCGACGATGGCTTTGCCCGGCGATGACCAGTCGTTGGTAAAGATGCGAACGATGAGCTTCCCAAAGCTTTTCGCCTCTGCGGGCGCGGCGAATCAACGTGAAGGTCGCATCGTAAATGAACGTGCCCAAAATCAGCAGTACAGCGATAAACGGAACAGGACGTTCGCCGCTGTTTGCGGTCAACGCGGCAAAAGCCGCCAACACATATCCGATAAACAGGCTGCCGACATCG
>JAGNMH010000176.1:3769-8778 GCA_017991275.1 Acidobacteriota bacterium | reverse complement strand
CCATCGAACGAGACAAAGACCTGGGCGGAACCTGTTTGCTCAGGGGCTGCATTCCCACCAAAGAGTTGCTGCACGCGGCCCACGTTTACGATCTGGTCAGCGATCCCAAAGAATTCGGGATCAGCATCGAAGGCGTCAAACTCCATTTCGACAAGGTCATGGCCAGGAAAAACAAAACCGTCGGCGGTTTGTCCAAAGGCGTCGAGTTTCTGATGAAAAAGCACAAGATCACTGTGTTCAAGGGGCAGGGCAAGCTGGAAGGCAAAGGCCGCGTTACCGTTACCGGCGCAGACGGCAAAGTGACCGAAGTTTCGACTAAAAACGTGATTGTCGCCACAGGCTCGGCTCCGCGTTTGCTGCCCGGAATGCAGGTTCAATCGCCGCGCATAGTCACCAGCGACGAATTGCTGGATTTCGATCACGTGCCGAAATCAATGGTCGTGCTTGGCGCAGGAGCCGTCGGCGTCGAATTCGCTTCTGTATTTAGCCGATTCGGAACCGATGTCACTGTTATTGAATTGCTGCCGCGACTGGTTCCAATCGAAGATGAAGAAACTTCCGCTGAACTGGCCAAAGCCTTCCGCCGCCGCAAAATCAACACAATGGTCAACACCCGGTTTGAATCGGCCAAAATCGTCGGCGACAAAGTCGAAGTGAAATTCATAGACTCCGACGGCAAGCCGGGTTCGATCACAACTGACACTTTGCTGTCAGCGATTGGACGCCGTCCTGTGACTGACGGACTTGGATTGGAAAACACCAAATGCGAAGTTGATCGCGGCTACATCAAAGTTGACGAGTTCATGCGAACCGCCGAACCGAACGTTTACGCCATCGGTGATGTCGTGCCGACTCCGTGGTTGGCGCACGTCGCTTCAAAAGAAGGCTGCGTTGCCGCCGAACACATTGCCGGGCGCAACCCACGTCCAATCAATTACAACCTGGTTCCGAACTGCACTTACTGCGAACCGGAAATCGGCAGCGTAGGTTTGACCGAAGCCAAAGCAAAAGAAAAAGGTTACACGGTGAAAGTCGGCAAATTCCCGTTCACGGCTCTGGGCAAAGCCAAAATCATCGGCGAAACCGAGGGCTTCATCAAAGTCATCGCCGACGCCAAATACGACGAAGTGCTGGGAGTTCACATGATCGGCCCGCACGCCACAGACCTGCTGGCCGAAGCCTGCGTGGCAATGGGACTCGAAGCCACGGCTGAAGAATTGGGCCACATCATGCACGCTCACCCAACGCTGAGCGAAGCCGTGATGGAAGCCGCCGAAGCCGTCCACGGAATGGCAACCAGCATGTGATAGCTAATGTTTTTGAATAAGAAATTGAATGAAAACCAAGGAGAGTTGAATGGCTACTGATGTTTTGATGCCCCAGATGGGCGAATCAATTGCGGAAGGAACGATTGTTAAATGGCTGAAAAAAGTCGGCGACACCGTCGGACGCGATGAACCGTTACTGGAAATTTCGACCGATAAAGTGGACGCTGAAGTCCCTTCGCCCGCCGCCGGAGTGTTGCTGGAAATTCTGGCCAACGAAGGCGAAACAGTTTTGGTCAACGCCATCATCGGACGTTTGGGCGAAGCTGGTGAAGCAGGCGCTCCGGCAGCCGCCGCGCCTGCGCCAGTTGTTGAAGCTTCGCAGCCAGCGGCTGCGCCAGAACCGGTTGCTGCCCCCCCTGTTGCGCCTGCGGCATCAGTGTCAGCAAGCAACGAAGAATCTTCAGGCGGCAAAGTTCGCTCTTCGCCGCTGGTTCGTAACATTGCGCGCGAACACGGAGTTAATCTGGAACAAGTCGCCGGTACAGGACTTGGTGGTCGCGTTACCAAAGAAGACATTCTGGGCTTCATCGAACGCGGCAAAGGCATTGCTGCGCCTGTTGCTGCTCCGGCAATTTCTGCTGCGCCAGTCGCGGCTCCGATTGCTGCACCGGTTCCAGTTGCTGCACCCGCTCCAATTGCTGCGCCGCTGGCTCCGCCTGCTCCGGTGTTTGCGGCTGGCGACCGCATCACCATCGAACCGATGACGAACATGCGTCGCCGCATCGCGGAAAACATGCTTGCCAGCCGACGCACTTCGGCGCACGTGACCACGTTCTTCGAGGTGGATTTCACGAACATCGCCCGGTTGCGCGAACGCACCAAGAAAAGCTTTGAAGCTCAAAACGGCACCAAGCTGACCTTCCTGCCTTTCGTCATTAAAGCGACGATTGACGCTTTGAAAGCTTTGCCAATCGTCAACTCTTCGGTTGAAGGCGACAACATCGTTTACAAACACGATTACAACGTCGGCATTGCGGTTGCGCTGGATTGGGGATTGATAGTTCCTGTTATCAAACAGGCCGATGCTCTTAGCATCACCGGCTTGGCGCGCGCTTCTCAGGATTTGGCCAATCGCGCCCGCGCCAAACAGCTTAAACCGGATGAGATTTCCGGCGGGACTTTCTCGATCACCAACTTCGGGTTGTACGGTGGTTACACGGCGACTCCGATCATCAATCAACCACAGGTCGCCATTTTGGGAATGGGCGGCATCCACAAAAAACCGTGGGTGATTGAAACTCCAGACGGAGACGCCATCGCCATTCGCCACATCGGCGTGATGAGCCTGTCGTTCGATCATCGAATTATTGATGGCGCCGTCGGAGATCAATTCCTGGCGCACATCAAAAAGACGATTGAAACGACTGACTTTTCGGCGTTGCTTTAAGGTGACAGGTGGCAGGTTGTAGGTTGCAGACTTTCCACCTACAACCTGCCACCTATAACCTGCCACCTATGAAACTCGAAACACGTTATCTCGGTTTGGTTCCTTACGGCGAAGCGCACGAACTGCAAAAGCAGTTGGTCGAGAAACGCAAGGCGGGAGAAATTCCAGACACGTTTCTGCTGCTGGAACATCCGCACGTCATTACACTGGGGCGGGCGGCAGACCGAACAAACATTCTGGCTGACGAAGCGATGCGCAAGCAGTTTGATGTAGAGCTTCACGAAACCGGGCGAGGCGGAGACGTGACTTATCACGGGCCGGGTCAGTTGGTCGGCTATCCGATCATCAAACTGTTGCCTGGGCGGCAGGACATTCGCCGTTATGTGCGCGATATTCAGGAAGTGCTGATCCGAACCGCCGCCGATTTTGGCGTCGAAGCTGAACCCAGAGGCGGAGAATTCGTCGGCGTTTGGGTTGGCGATCAGAAACTGGGCGCGATTGGCATCCGCATTTCGCGTTGGGTGACGATGCACGGATTTGCATTTAACGTCACCACTGATTTGAATTATTTTCAACTGATTGTGCCGTGCGGCATTCGTACCCACGGTGTGACTTCACTCCACCAACTCACCGGCAAGCAGTTCACGTTGCAAGAAGTAGCCGAACGTGTGACCCATCACTTTGGCGAAGTGTTCAACCGCTCAATCCACTGACAAACTACTATGCCTAAACTCTCGCTCACCCAACAGATTTTCATAGGACTTTTCATCGGAATTATCGTCGGCTACCTGATTCATCGCTCCGATAGCGCGCCGGGTTTGCAGCAACAACTGGTCGAATCGGTCAGCCGTCTGGAGCTGGAACCGCAAGACAAGTCGAACTTATTGGCGTCGCTGAACCGTGTGGATACGCCCACCAAAGCCGACGACTTCGTCCAAACAGTCAGCAAATCCACCTTGCCTGCGCCGGTTAGAGATCAGGTTCTGGCTTCAGCTAAAGAACTCGACGCAGCTTACAAACACAAAGATGATTTGATTCAGTGGGTGCGCGTTTTGAGTCGTATCTTTCTCAGTTTGATTAAGATGCTCATTGCGCCGCTGATCTTTTCCACGCTGGTTGTGGGCATCGCCAGCGCAGGCGACATGAGAAAGGTCGGGCGAGTTGGGGTAAAAGCAATGGCGTATTTCACCTGCGCGACGCTGCTGGCGCTGGTTATCGGTCTGGTCGCGGTCAACCTGACCAAGCCCGGCAAAGGCGTGAATCTGCCCAGCGAACAAAGCGCCGAAGCCAAAGAAATTGCAGCCAATGCAGGCAAGATGACTCCGCAAAATCACATCGTAAACGTCTTTCCGACCAGCCTGATTAAATCCATGGCCGATAACGACGTGCTGCAAATCGTCGTGTTCAGTTTGATCTTCGCCGTGGCGTTGGCAGGCATTGGCGAAAAGGCGAAACCGATGATCGCCTTTTGCGAATCGTTATCTGAGGCGATGTTCAAGTTTACGAACTATGTGATGAAGTTCGCGCCGTTTGGGGTCGGCGCGGCCATTGCCGTCACCGTCGGCGGCAAAGGCTTATGGGTGCTATGGAATCTGATCAAGTTGATTCTAACGCTTTATGGCGCATTGGCGGTGTTCATTCTGATCGTGCTCGTTCCGGTCGCATTCATGATCCGTTTGCCGTTCAAACGCTTTTTCCAACTGGTCAGGGAACCGGCTACGCTGGCTTTTGTGACGACTTCCAGCGAATCGGCGTTTCCGAAGGCTCTGGAAAACATGGAGCGATTGGGCGTGCCGCGTCGCATCGTCAGTTTCATTTTGCCGCTGGGTTATAGCTTCAATTTGGATGGTTCGACGTTGTATCTCTCGCTTGCGGCGATGTTCGTCGCTCAGGCCGCCAACATACATCTGACGATCGGCCAGCAGGTCACGATGTTGCTTACATTGATGCTTTCGACCAAAGGGATCGCCGCCGTGCCGCGAGCTTCGCTGGTTGTTCTGGCTGGAACGCTGGCGCAATTCGGCCTTCCGCTTGAAGGTATTGCGTTGATTCTGGGAGTGGACGAATTCATGGACATGGCTCGCACGGCAACCAACGTCATAGGCAATTGTCTGGCAACGGCGGTTGTGGCTCGCTGGGAAGGCGAGTTCAACGACGCGGGTAACGATCTTATTGCGCCGCTTGACCCAAGCATCACGCCGCACAGTCATTAGGCAGCCCGTTGGCTGTTATACTTGTTTTGATATGAGATCACTAAAAGAAAAATTGCCGAAGCCGGAGTGGCTGAAGATCAA
>JAGNMH010000176.1:0-3669 GCA_017991275.1 Acidobacteriota bacterium | reverse complement strand
TATGTCGAATCCGGCCCTCTGGTTCGGTCCAGCTATCACGCGCACGAACACAAACCGGAGAACGCTCACAAACTGAGTGAAGCTCTTTTTGAACAACCAACAAATTCGCGCGAATTGCGCGTGCTAAACAATTTCAACGCAGCCGCATAACGAAGCTTGTGGCTGACTAAATTTTACTGGGAGAGACATTTTCGATGTACAAATTGGTTTTGATTCGCCACGGTGAAAGCACCTGGAACAAGGAAAATCGCTTCACGGGCTGGACTGACGTTGACCTGTCAGAACAGGGTCGAGCCGAAGCAAAAACTGCTGGCGAAGTGTTGAAAGCCGAAGGCTTCACGTTTGACGTCGCGTTTACTTCGGTGCTGAAGCGCGCGATTCGCACGCTGTGGACAGTGCTGGACGGATTGGATTTGATGTGGATTCCGGTTCACCATTCGTGGCGATTGAACGAACGCCATTACGGCGCGCTGCAAGGGCTGAACAAAGCCGAAACCGCCGCCAAATTCGGCGACGATCAGGTGAAAATCTGGCGACGCAGTTACGACATTCCTCCGCCGGTTTTGGAAAAGACTGACGAGCGTTATCCCGGCAACGATCCGCGCTACGCCGATTTGACCGAATCCGAATTGCCGCTGACCGAATGTTTGAAAGACACAGTGGCACGAATGCTGCCGCATTGGCACGAACAAATAGCTCCGGCGGTTAAAGCGGGTAAAAAGGTGATTGTCGCTGCGCACGGCAACAGCTTGCGCGCGCTGGTCAAATACCTGGACGACATTTCTGAAGAAGACATCATCAATCTGAACATCCCGACCGGAATTCCCCTGGTTTACGAACTGGACGAAAATCTGAAACCGATCAAGCATTATTACCTGGGTGACGCCGACGCGATTGCCAAAGCCGCCGAAGCCGTCGCCAATCAAGGCAAGGCAAAATAATCAGCGAACAAATAGGATGGACGGAACAAGCGAGAGCTTTTCAACTAAGGCTTGTTCCGTCCATTTCGTGTCGCCTGCTCTAAATTGCCCGTTCAAGATGCGCCACATAATTTACTGGCGCATGATCGGCCAAGAGTTCCGGTGCATCAGTAAAAAATTTGCGAAAATCCTGTTGTCGGGAATTTGCGGCGTCTTTCTTCAAACGATCCATAGCCACTGATAGATCATCTGGGTCCACCACAAATTGTCCATCATGCGCGATGTAGTGCAATTCGCCGACGTGCCGAAGACCTAAAAGTGGAGGCACAGTGGGCACAACATCACGATTGTTCGCGACTCGATAAACCTTCACACCAGACAGTGACTCGACAAATGCTTCGTTACCTGTAAAAGGCGAGCCAAATGTGTAGACCGCGTGAGGCGAGATCTTCGCCGCAGCAAGCGTAGCCATTGACGCGCCCAAACTGTGGCCGGTATAAAAAACTGGACTATTATCCGCCTCCAGTGCTTGTTTAATTTCAGGCCAAACGGTTTCAAGAGCATCGCGAAATCCCTGATGAACCAGTCCGGCTCCCTCCCATTCAACGGGCAATGCGTTCAGATCACTTAACCAATCTATCAATTCATCTGTGCCGCGAAACACCAGCACCCTGAATTGATCATCAAATTGAGGGAGCGTTTTGATCAATGCGCACTGCGCCGTCTTGCTTCTGATAAATTTTACTTCCTGCAATCCAACGCGGTTCAAAACCTCATTCCGTGCTGGGCCAGCAGGCGGAGAAGGCGTCTCGTCAGCGCCCAGCTTGTAAATCAGGCGAGAAAGCTCCGCCAGCCACCAAGCATTGATCAAGCTGAAACCCGACACATCAACTTGAAATTTCGACTGGCCGTGTACATCAAAAAATGATGTTGCTGTGCCTGGCTTCAGTAATGCTTGCCAACTATTATCAAAATCCATGGTGACCTCCAGTTCCAAGTCTTAAAATGCCACTGTTGTTAAACAGTTCTGCACTTATTTTCATCATTTTTATCTTTATCGCACTTGCCGTCTTTCACATGCAGATGAAAAACATCAATAATTCTGGGTTTCAAGGCCTGGCCATTTTTCTCTGGCTTATCAATACCGATTACGTAACCAGTCAACCCGTCTTTAGTCAGGCGGAAACGGATGAACTGCTTGAATTCTTCGATCCGGCAAGCGCCGCCGACTTCGTTGTTATGCCCGTTGAACGCAAAACAGACGCCCAGGTACCAACCGAACCAAACGCAGGCCATCACCGCACCAACTAAGCTTGCGAGTAACAGTTGGGCCACCGCCTCCCAGCCAGTAATTAGGACGCTCGGAAATAAATCTTCGTTCTTGCACCATAGATATGGCAGCGTCAGCATCAACACACCGTAAATCCACCAAACAATGGCGAGCACTCCTCGGCGACTGAGTAGTAATTTTCGGCGGCAGACTTTCAGCAGCGATTTACCAACCCACCACATCAGAGCCGGTAACACAATTAGTGTTACCAGACCCCATACCACACTCCGGATTGGAGACATCAACAACAATCCTCTGGTAAGCAAAAATGGTGCTACGATTTGCAGAATGGCGTGCCAGAGACCGAATAAGCCTCTTCCTAAAAATTTTCTGCCGAAGCTGAGCGATTCATCCGGTGCCTCGCGCCTCGGCTGTAGCAACTCTCCGCCCGCAAAGATAGGCAATCCTATTAACCCCGCAAAGACTCCTACCCCGACTAAGGTGAAGATCAGGTCGGAAACCAAAGATGCTGCAGTCAGTTGCCCGCCGAAGCCCCTTAATCCTACTGTCACGCTTAGCAAACCAGCGATCGTAAGTACCCAGGTCAGCGCCCAATCGTGCCATTGGACAATGGTTCGATGCGATTTCTTGCTGAGGAACTCGCTATAACGCAGGCTCAGAGCGATGGCAGCCACCGCCCAAACAATCGAGTACTGAATAATCAAGCTCAGCCTGAAAGACAAAATCGGCGGCTTATTCAAAGGAAGAAGAAGATAAAATCCAAAGAATACTAGAATTGACGCCAGTCCCGTGATTCCCCAGAGGGGCACTTCAGGTTTAGCTGAGATTTCATAGTCAATATATTGAGACTCGCCTGCCCTTACCTGTGTTTTTGTACTTGTGCCGAGCGAACCTCCTGTCGCCGTTTTAAACAATATTTTGCTAAGCCAGGGGAAAAAGGGTGAAGCAAGCACGAGGAGTGAGAGAAGGAGTAACAATGCCCCACCCCACAGATACCAAGTATTATCAGCGCTTGAGAAGCGTGGCAGCAATGCCGTACTCAACTGGGACCAATTCTTGGCTAAGACGATTTCACGGTATACGTTGGAAAGAAGAGCGTTGATAACATCGTTGATAATCTTAATAAAATGATTACTGCTTTCCTCCAAAGCGGCCGCAAAATAGATCACAAAAGCAATGATTGCACCACCCAACCAGATAAAGCCGCCATTGAAAATCTGCCAGGGATTAAAAATCCTCTTCGCGATTTCATTTGTGGAAACTTCTTCTGAAGGATAAAGCACTTGCTCCTGAATCTCATCAATATAGGTTCCCGAAGGATGATGGAAAGCACCACCAATCCCCGAGACCACGGAAGCATAGCTTTCGGCTTCTGGTGTGGTCGCAGTTGCTGCTTTACGAGTGGTTTCTTCCGCCCCTGCTTTCCCCGAAGTGACAGATATTGGCTGGGCTTTTGGC
>JAGNMH010000175.1 GCA_017991275.1 Acidobacteriota bacterium | reverse complement strand
ATGCAGGCATCACGGGATGGGGCGAAGCGCAATCACCCGTCGCGCCCGAAGTCGTTTGTACGATCATCAAAACCATTCTTACGCCGATTCTGATTGGCGAAAACCCGCTCGCGCACGAATGCTTGTGGTCGCGGATGTATAACGGGATGCGCGTGCGCGGCCACACGGGATCGTTTCTGCTGGACGCCATCGCGGGCATTGATACGGCGCTCTGGGATATCAAAGGCAAGGCGTTGAAGGCGCGTGTTTGCGATTTGCTTGGCGGGCCGTTCGTGAACGAATTGCCCGCGTATATTTCGGGTTTGTCAGGCGCAGACGATGCCGCGCGGATAGAGCAGGCGGCTGAATATCAGCAGCGCGGATTCAATGCTTTCAAGTTGTTTATGGACGATGAGCCGAATGCACTGTTGCGCTTGCACGATGGTTTGCGCGAACGGCTTGGCGACAAAGCGAAAATCATGCTTGATGCGCTGTGGCGGATGGATAACGCCGACGTTGTGCGATTCGGGCGCGAACTTGATGCGCGCAAGGCGACCTGGTTCGAGGCACCGCTCAAACCAGAAGACGTAGCCGGCCACGCGAGTCTGGCTGCAAGCATTGATACGCCAGTCGCCATAGGCGAATGCTGGCGCACCCGGTGGGAAATGAAACCATTTTTTGATGCGGGCGCAGTGGAAATACTGCAACCCGACATCGGGCGTAGCGGCATCACCGAAGGCCTGAAACTATGCGCGCTCGCTGAATTGCACAACGTTCCCGTCGCTTTTCACATCAGCATCGGACTCGGCGTTCAGATCGCGGCGGCTTTGCATGTGGCGGCTTCGATCCCCAATCTGATGCTGGTCGAATGCAATCCGAAAGTGTGGCAAGTCGCTGAAACTTTGTTAAAGGCTGCGTTGCCCGTCGGCGCTGGCGTCGTTGGAATTCCTGGTGGCGCGGGCTTGGGCATCGAGGTTGACGAAGAAAAGCTACGACCATTTATTACGAACTAATCAGGAGCTTTGCTGGACATGACTAACAAGTACGAGGGGATTTACCCAATTGCGCTCACAACCTTTGACGAGCATTACGAAATTGACGAAAGCAGCCAGTTGGCGCTCATCAATTATCTGATTGATTGCGGTGTACATGGCATCGCAATCTTCGGCAATGCCAGCGAAGGTTACGCCTTGAGCGACTCCGAAAAAGGTCGGTTGATGCCGCTAATTATCAAGGAGGTGCGTCAGCGCGTGCCTGTCTTTGTTTCCACCGGTCACACCGGAACTCACGTTGCTACGCAGCTTGCAAAGGCCGCTCAGTCCGCAGGCGCGGATGGGTTGATGATCCTGCCGCCATATTTTCTGAAACCATCCGCCGAAGATTTGTTCGGCTATTACAAGATGATTTCAGACGCTGTCAGCATTCCGATTATGATTCAGGATGCGCCGCTGCTGACCGGGGTCAACATCGGCGCGGCGCAAATGGCGCGGATGGCAAAGGAATGTGCCAACGTCAAGCTCACCAAAGTTGAAGCGCCACCGACCGTGCTGAAAGTCACCGAAGTCAAACAAGCCGTGGGCGACACCATGACCATTTTCGGCGGACTCAACGGCCATTTCTTTCTCGAAGAACTGCAACGCGGCGCACGCGGCACAATGCCGGGCAGTGACATGATGCCGATGTTCGTCAAGGTCTGGGATGATTACGAGGCAGGCAGGCATAAGGAAGCGCGCGCTGAATTCAATCGTCACTTGCCGCTCATTCGCTTTGAACTGCAACCTGGTCTGGGCGTCTCCGCAATGAAGCATAATTTGAAAATGCAGGGTGTCATCAAGCATACGACCGTACGCCCGCCGACACGATCATTGGATGGGGAGGGTATTGAGGAACTCAAACAAATTCACTCTGACCTTGGGTGAGGCATCTGGATAATCTGTCCGTGAAAAATCTTTGCTCAACGTGCCCGCTGATCCGCGAATGATGATTCGCCGCGCGTCCATGTTGTTGACTGGGCTGGCTCCGACGCCGGAGCGTGTGGAGAAGCATCTGGTTGCCGCGAAAGCGAATCCTGATGCCGCTTATGCTGCGCTGATTGATAAGCTGCTTCCTCTTGTTGAGAATAACAGAGAAAATCAGTGAGATGTGAAAATGCTTCTGCTCTTTTGAGTTTGTCAGAAACTTTAGGATCGCGGGAAAGTTTATTTCGCTCTCACCTGTCGCCAGCAAGCGCAGGATAGGCTACTATAGTTGTTTGATTGTCGCGCGATTCGTTACAGTAATTGGCTAAAGCCTCATTGAGGTTCAAATTCTGAGTTTTATCAATGCACAAGAGGAAACATGCCCGTTCGTTTATTTGTCGGTAATCTCCCATATAACGCGACCGAAGCAGAGTTGAGAGAACATTTTTCCGCCGTCGGCCCAGTGTCGTACCTCTCTCTGCCTACGGATAGAGAAACTGGTCAGGTGCGCGGTTTTGCTTTCATCGAGTTTAATGACCAGGTTCAGGCTGAAGCCGCTATCAGTCAGTTTAACAACCAATCGTTTAAGGGGCGGCCTATCTCTGTCAGCATCGCTCGCGCCAGAGAAGACCGTCCGCCAGGCGGCGGATTCGCCCGCCCTTCGGCTCCGCGTCTTAATCTCAACGATGATCCGGGAATCGGCAGACCGCCAGCGTCCGGCGGCAAACCGAGCCGCGAGTTCGGCCCTGACGCTTCATCTCAAACGCAGCGCAACAAAAAGAAAACCGCGCCACGACCAGAGCGCGGTCCGAAAGGGCCAATGCGAGAGATGGTCAGAGGTCAGTTTTTTGGCGGAGACGATGAAGATGATTTTGACGATGACGTGGATGATCTCACGGATGACTTATATGACGACGCGGATGATCTTTATGATGACGAACCGGAAGGGGAATCAGAGGAAGAAAATCTTGCTGGCAAAGACAACAGCGAGCCTTTGTCTTTGCTAAAGTTCCCAGATCATAAGTAAACACAATCTTTAGGTGTGAGGCTTCTGCGAATTCCAAGTGAGTTCGAAAAGATGCCGGAGCCTGTAAATCTGAGCAGAAAATCAGGAATAAGGACTTAGCGGATGGCAAAAAAATCCAGACCGACATTTCAAAAACGTGAGAAGGAAAAAGCGCGAGTACAAAAGCAAAGGGAGAAAGAATCCCGCCGCCTTGAAACAAAAGAGCGAAAAGTAGATCAGGTATCTGATTTCGGCGATGAAGACCCAGACATCGCAGGCATTCGCCCCGGCCCTCAACCATTGCCGGAACAATGGCACGACATTGTAAGTACTGTAGGTGATGAACTTTAAGTCCCGAATACTTCCAGACATTCAAAAGACGAATTAACCAATCCGTAGCGTACAATTTCAGTCAATTTTCACTGAAAAATTGACTGAAATTGTCTCAATTCACAACCTCAAAGTTTATCCATTGGGTTGTCGTGCGCTGTTTCTCCTTCGCCAGCAAGTCACTGACAATGACCTGTAGCACGTACTCGCCCGGTTTAAGGTTGGCCCCAAGGTCAATAGCTCCACCAGCAAAGACTCGTTTGGAGTTCGCTGTTTGCTGGTCTGTCAGTCTGGCCTCTTTCCCTTCCAGAATCGGTTGCCCGTCATAAAACAACTTGATTTGGGTCGTTAGTTGAGTGCGATTATTTGCGTCCAGTTTGGCGTTGTAGATCGCGTAACCATAATTCAATACCATCCCGCGCCGCAGGCGTCGCAAAGCTGCATTGGCCTGAGCCAGTGCTTCGGGATTGCCGCCCTTATCGTATTCGCCATTCATTGAAATGCCGGAAAGCGCCAGGCGGTTTTTGCGCAGGTCGGGTACTTCCAGAAATTGCGTTGCCGAGCCGATTCGGTTGGATGTTTCATCAAGTACCGCCAGCCGTACTTGGTACCCACCGGGTTTTTTGACCGGAACATCAAGGTTGTACAGAACCCCGTTGTTAAGCGCCGTTTCGTACTCATTGCCTTTGACGCGTAATGTGTAAGACCGCGCCCCACGATTGATGGTCAAGCCGTTTTCATCATTGACCGAAGCTGCTACATCAATTGTTGTTGTGTAATCGCCATTTTCCTGTTTGGTGAAGGTCAGGCCATGTGCGTTGATGTGAATCATTGAACGTACAAAGGGAGTTTCATAATCGCCTCCAAGTAAAGAGGTCAGGCTGACTTCAATTCCGTTTGCTGTGAATGGCGCTGCCAGTGCTGCTTTGATTTGTTCTTCGCGTGTTTCAAGCGGCTTTTTGATTTCTTCATCCGAAATCCCGAAAAAACCAGTGCGTGAACGGACGTGCAGCTTGGGATTGGTGAGCCTCACTTGCAGTTTGTGAAAGGTGCGGCGGCCTTGTTCGTTGAAAGTGGATTCATCTGGTTCGTATCCAATCAAATAAAAGCCGCGCTGGTCGTCAACGACTTTCTGAATGCCAGCGGCGATGTCGTTGTTGTTTCGGAAAAAGAAACCTCCGGTTTGGGAAGCCAGATAATTCAACCCGTCCTGAGTGCGGAACATTTCGCGCGTCAAGTCTCTCTTGCGAATAACGAAAGTGCCGGATGTGGCTGCGGATTGTCCGATAAGCGATTCCAAAAAATCGGCTGTTGGTTGTGTGTCGTCGGCAGCGCCGATTCCCAGTGTTTGCAGGCCTCTGACGTCAATAGTGTAAATAACTGCGGAAGCACGGTTGGCTCTTTCAGTCAGATTGTGTAATGCGCTTATGATGTCGCGACTGCTTTTATCCAGTGTGACTGAATCTCCCATGATAGAACCGATTTTTGGAAAAATAGGCAGGCCATCGGAAAGCAGGACAACGGATTTTCGCCCTGGCAAATCTCGCAGTCCGTCTATCACATGTCGCATCGCTCCTATGGTTCCGACAGAAGACACCTGTTCCCAGTAGTTGGCAAAATCAGGATCGGTATTGCTGGAACTGAGTGAATCCAGAGAGCTGCGCCCACCCATCGGTTCAAAGACGCTGATTTTGCTGCGTCCGCGAGGGTACCATTGGATTCGATCAATCGCTGCGTGCAGTAATCGTTTGTCAGTGGTGAATTGTTGTAAGGCTCCGTTACCCGCACTGCTGCGAATTATGGCGACCAAATCACCAGGTTGCATTTGTTCGTCCACAAATTTATTCATCGCTTGGCGAGCATGAACTGTGCTTTCAAACGATAAGCCCAAGTCGTCCGCAATCAGGGCAATTGTGCGTCGCACCTGTTCCGGTCTGATGCGCGCAGGCGGAAGCGGTGGCTCAGACGTTTTTCCGGCATTGGCTTTGTCTTTGTGCGGCAATTCGGTCTTGGGAGTTTCTGGTTGTAATGTAATGAATGAAAAGTGCGTGATCTTTTGCTCTTTCTTGTCTTCGATAATCTTGAAGTCTTCCGACTTCAGATTCGTCACCAGCCTGCCGTCGTTATCCACGACCACAGCATCAATTTGAACCAGTCGGGTCGAAATTCGAACGACTGAATCAGGTGAAATCGGCTCTTGTGTTGTTTGGGGCTTTTGCTGTGGTTTATCAGCGGCAGGTTGTTGTGCATTTGCCAGGTTGAAAAGCGGCGAAACGGCTAAAAGGATTGAGAGTAACAGCAGAAGTTTTCGCATGGCCAAAGTTCTCCGAAAATGATCAAAATGAACGACATCTTGGCGATTGATGCGTCGTTGATTGAGTTAAGGGGTGGCCGGAAGAGTTTATTACATCAGCGACCGCGTTGCCTCATTGAAAAACCTAAACGAAATATAACAGGCTTTGTGTCAAAACCTAGCACGAGTTTTTGGCTCGCGCCAGGTTTTGGGGCATTGCTGGCTAATCTCCGGAACCAAGCGGGCCTTGCTGAGGCGGTTTCAACTCAAAGTCCTTCGGCGGCTCAATTCCCAGCAAATGCTTGACGAAATAATCCCAGCGGCGGCGAACCATGTACGGTTCGTTGCCGAAACCGTGAGCGCGGTTGGGAAACAGGATTAAGTCGAAGTCTTTATTGGCTTTGATCAATTCGTTGACGACCAGCAGCGTGCTGTAAGGCGGGACGTTATTGTCCATGGTGCCGTGCGCCAGCAGCAATTTGCCTTTCAGGTTTTTGGCGAAGCTTTGATTGGCCTGGTCATCGTAATTGCTGGTTCCGTCAGGTTTGGCCACCAACAAGCCTTGCCACTTTTCAGCCCAATCGTCTTCGTAAACGCGATTGTCGTGATTGCCAGCTTGAGCGACGCCGACTTTGAAAAAGTCCGGGTAATGAAACATTGCAGCAGCCGTCGCGTTTCCGCCGCCGGAATGGCCGTACATGCCTGCGCGATCAATGTCTATCCACGGATATTTCTGCGCCAGTTGCTTCATCCCGGTGACTTGATCGGGCAAGGTGTTGTCGCCCATGTCGGCGTAATAACCTTCGTGGAATTTCTTCGACCGCCACGGAGTTCCCATTCCGTCAATCTGCACAACAACGAAACCGAGTTCAGCCAGGGCTTGCTGGTCGCCGCCAGCGGAAAAGCTGCGACTGCGGACGCTGCCGGTTTGAGGGCCGGGGTAGATGTTGTTGATGATCGGATATTTCTTGCCGGTATCAAGTTTGGTCGGCACGAACATCAAGCCGTACAAATCCGTTACGCCGTCACGGGCTTTGACGGTGATCGGTTGCGGAGCTTTCCAGCCCGTCGCTAACAGCCGAGAAATGTCTGCTTTTTCCAGAGTCAAAACTTGCTTGCCGTCCGCATCGCGCAACACGGCAACCGGCGGCACGTCGGGTTTGGAATAACTGTCAGTGAAAAAGCCGCCTGAAGGCGCGAGCGCGATGTCGTGGTC
Source organism: Acidobacteriota bacterium (assembly GCA_017991275.1). GTDB lineage: Bacteria > Acidobacteriota > Blastocatellia > RBC074 > RBC074 > RBC074. Next base: position 2,029 of record JAGNMH010000175.1, on the reverse strand, counting down.
GGCGTCTTCGGGCGTCAGCAGTTTCAAGCCTTTGCCGTCAAAGCCTATGCGATAGAAGTGGCGAAAGTACGGATCGCGGCCTTTTTCTTTGCCTACGCCGAGGAAATATAGCAGCCGGTTTTTCTCATCCACGCGCAGCAATTGCGTGACGTTGCCTTCGCCGGCGGTGATCTGGTTTTTCAGCTTGCCGGTTGTGGCGTCGTAAAGATAAAGCTGGCCCCAATTGTCGCGTTCTGAAAACCACAGGATTTCATTTGAAGCCGCAAGGTAACGCCAATTGACTCGGTTATTGCCAGCTCCTGCAGCCGACTCAAAAAACGTGGCAACTTTTTCTTCCATCACGTCGCGGACTTCGCCGGTTTCGGGGTTGGCGATGCGGAGCTTTTCTTCGCGGTGGTCGCGCGAAGTCGAAACGAAGGCGAGTTGTCGGCTGTCGTTGCTCCATTGCACGTCGGCCCAAACGCCTCCGCAAACGATGTGGTCGCATAACGTAGACCGATGCGGATCGGCAGGCATTTTCAAACGAACAACTTTGGCCGCGACTCCATCTCCGCCGAGGTCAATCACAACGCGTTCGATCATGAAAATTTTGGCGTCGCCGGGCAGCGGGTATTTCCAGGCTTCCAGTTTCGGATGGCCGATTTGAGTGTTGACCAGATACATTTCGCCTACGCCGCGTCCGTCGTGTTGGAAGGTGGCGATCTTTTTGGAATCCGGCGACCAAGCCAGAACAGGATTGTCGCTTTTAGTCCAGCCTGCGTTGTTCGTCGCGTAGCCAAAATCTTTGACGCCGTCGGTCGTCAGTTGAGTTTCTTTGCCGGTAGCCACGTCACGAACCCACAAGTTGTAATCTCGAATGAACGCCGTTCGTTTGCCATCAGGCGAAGTTGACATCAAATCCGCGCCGAACCTGCCTCCGCGTTGTCCGTTGCCGCGATTGCCGCCGTTTCCAGCCGCAACCTGGCATTGATAACTTTGCAAATCGCAGGTGAATCGCTGCCGCTCGACGCTGAAAGAAACAGCATTTCCGTCCACCGTAAAATCAATCTGTTGGAAGGGAAGTTTGAAGGCTTCGTACTTTGCGCCAGCTCCTGCCGAAAGCGCCGCCGCCAGTTTGACGTGATCGAATGCTGGGCCGCGGGTTCCGCGCGCCGGATCAACCAACACAAACTCAGCGCCGTTTTCTGTCGTCACTCGATACCAGAATCTTCCATCGGGCAACCACGTTGGCCGCACGCCAGCGCGCAGCACCAGCGGAGCGGTGTTGTAGCTCATAAACTTTTCGGCTCGCGCGTAATCTTCGGCGGTCAGCGCGCGTTGCTGTGCAAGGTTAATTGTCGTCATTAGTAAACTCACCAATCCTGTGGCAAAGATTTGAATGGAAATGCGGCGCAAGTTCAAAAACATGATTGATCCTCCGTTTGTGGTTCTTTGATTTCGGTGAAGAGTGTCTTGCCATAAGAGACGCGATTTTTGAGCCGAAGATTTCAACAAAATGGTTTTCGCTGATGGTTCTTTGAACAGGGAAATTGAAGTCGAAAATTCATCTTGTCAAACTTTCCAAAGGTTCACGGGATGTGCTGTAAATTCGCTATGTTGTGCGTGTACAGGATTTTCCGGTTTTGACCACTTGCTTGCGCAGTAATTTTTTAGTGGTGTATGATCCCGTCGGTTTTGAAACAGTTGATCGCCCGATCAACTGGCCGCATTTACAGGCTGGGGATTTTCAGTAAGGAGCCGGTTCAATGTCCATTCGCAGCAAACTGACTTTAATCACACTTTCCGCTTTCATCGCGCTTTATTCGGTTGTGGGCGGAATGCTTTCGCGGTCTAACAATCCGTATGTGCGAGCCTTTGCCGATCCTGGGCCTTACGCTCAGTTGAGGATTTTTGAAGATGTCGTCAAACACATCGTTAACGAATACGTTGAAAAACCCGATCTTGAAAAAGTTCGTATCGGGGCTTTGCGCGGATTGACTGACGGGCTTGACCCTTTCAGCGCCTATCTGTTGCCTCCTCAAGTCAAAGA
>JAGNMH010000174.1 GCA_017991275.1 Acidobacteriota bacterium | reverse complement strand
CTGGTTGTCGTAACCGCTCAATCGAACCAGGGTTTCGGCAATGATGGCGGAACCGCTCAACACACGGCGCGGCGCGGTGACGCGAACGGTTTCGGCGTCCTTGAAGCGCGAAGGATTGCCAACGCCAATTGTGTAAACCGGAATGTTGCGCGAACGAAGCTCACGAAGTTCTGCCGATAAATCTCTTGGGGCATTTGATCCGCCGTCGCTGACCAAAACAACCGCAGAAAGCGGAGAGCCTGTCGAATCCTGAACGGCTTCGCGCAAGGCCGAAACAATGTCAGTGGCTTTGCCTTCGGCCTTTAGTTCGGAAACGTCTTTAATTTTTTCCGCAGCACCTGAAAAGCTATAAAAGCTGGTGCGGAATTTATCGGTCAACCCCTTGGTGAATTTGCCGCCACTGGCCAGCAATTCTTTGGCCGCGTCCAGACGGCTGCGATTGTTTTCATCGCTCAGCGTCATGCTTTCTGAATTGTCGGCCATAACGGCGACGGTGGTGCTTTTGGGAATTATCGAAGGGACGACGACGACCGGGCGCATCAGCATAATGAACAGCACGGCCAGCAATCCGGCGCGCAATGCCATCAGACCCCACTTCGATTGGGAATTGAGTTTGTAACCCGGACGGATGTAGAGAAAGTAAATTAGCGCACCCAACAGCGCCGCCAGCAGGACAAGGATCAGCCAAGACGGTCGGTTGGCGAAACCAAAATCACCTTTGGCAAACGTTGACCATTTATGCTTAAAGAAGAATTGCACAAAACTATCCATTGTTTCTGACTCCGCATACTTGTTTTGCTCCGGGTGAGCCGCCGTCTGGAGCACACTAGATGTGTACCTGTGATGACTTGGATTATAAACAACCGGTCACTACCTCGTAAAACTATTTGCCCTCAAAGGCAGATAAATGTTGGAATTAACCGCGGCAAGAAAGATGTAAAAAACACGGTTCAAGAAATTTTGAAGGAGAACAACGTCATGAACGCTGTCGAATCCATCCCGAATTCCTTTACTCGGAATATCCCAACCTGGTTAAGCAAAAACTTTCGTTGGTTGGCAATCCTGCCGCTGCTTTTCTTTATCGCCAGAGCCATTCAATACATTTCCATTGCCAAAACTCCCGAACAGATTTTGTGGAGTTGCCATATTTCCAATCTGATGATGGCAGCAGGGATTTTCTTCCGCACTCCCTGGCTGATTCGGATATCCGCTTTCTGGCAAATTCTTGGATTGCCGCCGTGGGTGATTGATATGTTCAACAGCGGCATCACTCCGATTTCAGTCTTTACGCACCTGGGTGGTTGCGCCGTAGCAATGATCGCATTGTGGGTGGTTGGATCGAAAAGTGGAAGCTGGCTGCCGTCGTTGGTTTACTTTGTGATTTTGCAACAGGTTACGAGATTTTTGACCGTCCCGGGACCATACACCAACGTCAATGTCGCACATTTCGCTTATGGCGGATTGAAGAATTGGTTTGGAAGTTATTGGACTTACTGGCTGGCGAATACGGCTGTGACGGCTGCGGTTTTGTGGGTGATGGATTGGGTATTGGCAAGGCTGTTTCCGCATCGGGAAAATTGAAGTTGGGCAATTTTCTTCAATTGCCCAACTTCAAGCTTTCTGCCTACTTAATCGTGATTGTGATGGTGTTGGCCGTCTTACCGTCAACGGTTAAAACTACATCTACGGTTCCTTTGCCAATCAGGCTGCGGTCAATCAGCATATTGACCTGATCCAATCCGATAAAGCCCGGCGTCGGGCCGGCAAAGAAAACTGTAGCGTTGACTCCGCCTATGGTGGCTTTGACGTTGGCCAGATCGGTGAATCCGCGCAAGCCGCTGCCATAAGCAATCAACAAGACGATGTCTCCGCTGGGACCCAAATCAATTGGGCCGGAAAGCGGGACAATTGTGTCTACGCCTGCCGCGTTGCGTCGGAAGACATCCGCCGCCGCCTGCCCGGTTCCGCTGGAATTGGCGGTGAACAAGCTGGGCGCAACATTCGACACGTTGACTGAACCGGTGATGGTTTCGCCCGCCGCGTTCGTGATAACCACCGTTGCCAAGCCAGGAGCTGTTCCCGATGGAATCTGGTAATTCACCTGATCCGGCGAGACAAAGAACAACGGAGCCAGTCGTTCCACGTTCAAGTTATCGCGCACCTTGACCGTCGTTCCGCCAAGCGTTGTCGGCAACGGCAGTGAAGACGCCACGATTACGGATGAAGCAACGCCGGGGCCAAAGCCGGAAACGATTTCGTCAGGAGCGACGCCCGCCGTTTGCGAAAAGCTGGCGGCGGAAACGGTTGCCACAGTTCGCAAACTGCCGAACGAGCGTGTGCGGCGGATGCGCTGACCGGTGCTGTCTGAAATGAACAAATCGCCGTTGGCATCCACAGCGACTCCCGGAGGAACGCTTAGATTGGTTCCCAGCGGGGCCAGGCCATCGCCATTGAAACCAGCGATTCCGCTGCCCGCCACCGTAGCGATTTTGCTGTCGGTCATGTTGATCTTGCGTATGCGGTTATTGCCGCGATCCGGCACGAACAAGTTGCCCGCTGCGTCGGTGGTCAAGTAAGTCGGAGAACCGAGTGAAACCTGAGCGTTTGCGGCCAGATCACCGTCTCCGTTGAACCCGGGGCTTCCGTTTCCAGCGATGGTCGAAATCTTCGCGTCGGCAATGGCGATTTTGCGAATGCGTTGATTGCCATTGTCCGCGATGAAGATATTGCCAGCGCCGTCAACCGCTACGCCAGAAGGCGAAGCCAGTTCAGCCGCAGTCGCCAATCCTCCATCGCCAGAAAAACTGAACAAGCCGGTTCCGGCAATGGTCGAGATTTTTCCGTCGGCAGCGGTAACTTTGCGAATGCGGTTGTTGCCCTGGTCAGCAATAAGCACGTTGCCGTCTTTGTCCACGGCCACGCCTTGCGGAGCGTTCAGTTCGGCGTTTTTGGCCAGACCGCCATCGCCGCTGTATCCGCCAAATCCGACGCCGATTCCGGCAACTGTGGAGATGACTCCGTCAGGAGCGACTTTGCGAATGCGATGCGTTCCAGAATCGGCGATGTAAACGTTGCCCGCCGCGTCCACAACAACGCCGGTGGGGAAGGCCAGAGTAGCGTCTTTGGCTTGTCCGCCGTCGCCGCCCGAACCGGCTTCACCAGTTCCAGCAAAGGCCTGGATTTTTCCGTCGGGAGTTATTTTGCGGACTCGGCGGTTTAGGTTGTCTGCGAAATAGACGTTGCCCATCGCGTCAACGGCGATTCCGCGAGGTTGCCAGATTGCGGCGGCATTGCCGGGGATGTTGTCGGCGCTGTTAGCTCCAATTCCGGTTCCAGCAATGGTCACTATGACTTGAGGCGTTTGGTAATTGATGGTCAGAGTTGCAGACCCGGCATTGCCTGCCGAATCCCACGCCGTAACCGTGATGATGTTTTCGCCCGGTAATAACGAGATGGTCGGAATTGACCACGCAGTCGTTCCCGTAGCGGTGCCGCTGCCTCCGCGATTGTTGCTCCAACGAACGACGGTGATTCCGCCGGGATCAGTTGCCGTGCCGCTCAAGGCGATTGGATTCGGAATCGTGGGCGGAGGAGCATTGAACACGACCGATGGGCCAGCAGTGTCACCGCCGGTTGCGTTGGCGATACGGCGAATGCGGAAATTATCGCGGTCAGAAAAGAACACGTTGCCCGCCGCATCCAGCGCAATACCGGTTGGCGCATTCAATCGCGCAGACGTTGTCGTAGACCCATCAGGTGAAAGCCCCGCGTTGCCCCCGGCCAGCGTGCTGATCGAATCGTTGCTGACCGTGACTTTGCGAATGCGCGAGTTGCCGCGATCCACGATGTACACGTTGCCAGCCGAATCGAGCGCGATGGATTGCGGGCTACTAAGGGCCGCTGCCGTTGCCAGTATTCCATCGCCGTTGAACGCCGTGTTGCCGTTTCCGGCGATGGTGTTGATGACTCCGTCAGTGGTGACTTTGCGAATGCGATTGTTGCCTGCCGCGCAGATAAAGATATTTCCGGCATTGTCCACAACAACATCGGTCGGCGAAGAAAGATTCGCCGCTGTGGCCTGACCGCCGTCTCCGCTGAAGCCGGAGGTTCCGGTTCCCGCAACTGTAGAAATCGTCGCTCCATTGGCCGCGACTTTGCGAATGCGTTGATTGCCGAAATCCGCAATGAAGATGTTGTTGTCCTTATCAACGAACACGTTTTCTGGTGCGGAAATGCGAGCGCTGGTTGCCGGGCCGCCATCGCCGTTAAAGCCTGTGTCTCCGGTTCCGGCGGCAGTGGTGATGACGTTCGTTCCCAGATTGACGCGACGAATGCGGTTGTTGCCCGCGTCGGCGATCAACAGGTTGCCGGATTTATCCAGCGCCACACCCAGCGGGCTGTTCAATTGCGCCGAAATCGCCGGGCCGTTGTCTCCGCTGAATCCGGCGGTTCCGTTTCCGGCAATCGTAGTGATGACGCCGTTTGTGGCTACGCGACGAACGCGATTGTTGTTTAGGTCGGCAAAATACAAATTGCCTGCTGCGTCAAAGGTCATGCGGAACGGGCGCGAAATGTTCGCCGAAATCGCCTGCCCGCCATCGCCAGTGAAGCCGTTGGTTCCGGTTCCGGCCACAGTCAGCAGGGAACTGGTTGCCGGCACATTGATCGTGATGTTTCGGGCGATACTGATATTGCCGGCATCATCCGTCGCCGTGACAGTGATTTCGTTCGTGCCTGCCAGCAAAACGGCAGTGAATGACCAGTTCAATGAGTTGGTGCTGGGGCCGCCGTTGTTGGTTGCCGTTGAGCCTTGTCCACGATTCGAGCGCCAGGTAATCGTTGCGGCGCGAACATTGTCCGAAACTGTTCCGGCCAAGGTCGTGACCGCATTGGGTATCGTGGCTGGCGAAGTCGCCGGAGTCGTGATGCGAAGTATCGGCGAATCAATATCCGGCGCGCCTGGCTGAGTCACAGTGAAGCTGCGCCCGGCAATGTTGACCGTGCCGAATCTAGTTCCAAGGCCAGTGTTGGCGCTGACCTTCATACCGACAGTTCCGTTTGAAGTGCCGCCAGAACCGGGCTGTAGCGTAATCCATGGCGAGTTGCTTTCAGCTTTCCACTGACAACCGCCCGGAGCGACCGTGACGTTGACGGTCAAGTCGCTGCCCGCTGCCGCAACTGATTCGCCGGTTTTGTTGAGCGAGAAATTGCAGCCAGAGTTGTTCGCGTTGACTTTGAACGTTCCGCGTCCGTGCGTGAAGGCGAACAGCGAAGTCACTCCATTGACCACATTCAGCGACAACGATTCGGTGACGACGTTGGCAAAGCCTGTGTTTTCCACCGACCAGGTCGCTCCGCCGTCCAGCGAAACAAACACGCCCAGATCGGTTCCGACATACAACCGAGCAGTGTTCGACGGATCAACAATAATGCTGTGAACCGGAATGTCCGGGATGCCCGTGCCGCCCGCGCCGTCAATTGCCGTCCACGATTGGCCGCCGTTGGTCGTTTTCCAAACGTGCTGATTGGTGAAGGTCGAATATGTCGCATAAGCAATGTTTTTGTCGGTTGGATCAAACGCAACCCACGAAACGGTTCCGGTTCTGGGGCGAGTGGCGCTGTCACTCGCCGAAGAAAGCGGGTTGACCGAAGACAACGACAAGGCTCGCGTGGTGCGAACAATAGAACCGTCGTTCAAGCCCAAAAGCATGAAATTGGCATCAGTCGGAGAAACTGCCAAAGCGCTGATCAGCCCTGTGCTGAGCGAGACGTTTTGCGGCGAACCCAAATTATTCCAGAACGTCATTTTGTCTGAGCGGAAGAGGCTGCTGCCGCCGGTGTAAAACCGCGTTGGGTCGCTGGGGTCTTGAGTCATTGGCGTGATGAACAACACGCTGCCACCCAGTCCGAAGGTCGTCGTTGAAAACGTCGCGCCCGCATCAGTTGATTTGCGGAAGCCGCCGCCTTGCGATGACACATACACGTTGTTCAGGTTCGCAGTGTCCACGGCGGAATACCCGCCGTCAGCCAGAAAGATTTGCTTCCACTGGTTCGGCCCGTCCGTGTCGTTGCCGCGCGGAGTTCCGTTGTCCTGCGCTCCGCCCATATACGTTTTGCCGTCCGGGTAAACAGTGCCGTGATAGAACTGCGTTACTCCGTACCCGTTGTTGAGCGAAGTCCATTGGACTTTGTTGTTGGATGAATCGCAGAAGGCGCGCGCTCCGGTGGAAACCTGTGCGCGAGCATTTGAAGTTTTCCAGATGCCCCCGTCGTTGCCGATGAACATCTGCTGGTTGGTCGTTCCGTTAAATTGGGGATGGAAAACGAAAAAGTGCTGGTCGGGATGGAGCTGATTCGGTTTGCCGTAAACGAATCCTGCGCCGGTTCCGTCATAAGCGAAGGCCGCTGCTCCCCAATTGGCTCCGCCGTCATCGGAGCGGAACACGTCAATGCCGCCCACCCAAACGCGATTGAAATCCAAAGGGTCAATGGCAATTGCCAGGTCGTACCACGATTGACCCACGAAAGAATCTGACGTTCCGAATTTGCAGTCAGTCGCTGTCGCATCAATCACGTTCGACAAAATCGCCGTGTTTACTTTGTTGGCGTCAGTGTTGCGAACTCGTGCAACCCAACTTCCGGCTCCGCCGCCGCTGTCGGAGCGGAAAAATGCATGAAGGCCATATTGATAAGCTCCGCTCAATTCTGAAGCTATGGCGTAAACCACGTTCTGATTTGATGGAGCGATGGCGATGGCAGTGCGCCCCATTCCAGTTTCGGTCAATACCTGATCCCAGGCTCCAGCGGCTTCGGCGTTGGTTTTTTGGTAGACCGTGCTTTGCTGCAAATTGCCGCAAGCCGCGAACATCGAATCAGTTTGCTGGTCGGTTCGGATGGCCAAATCCATGCAACCGCCGTTGACCGTCGTGGGTACAACCGCCGTCCAGTTCAATCCTTCATCCAGCGAACGCCAGACACCGGTTCGCGTTGCGGCGTAAACTCGTTTGCTGTCGTTGGGGCTGACGACCAGATCGTTGACGAAGTAAAAATCCGAAGTTGTCGTGTTCGGTAATCTGGCCCAAGTGGTTCCGCCATCAAGAGTTTTGAAAATGCCTGCGCCGCGCACACCGTCGCCGTTCTGGAAACCTTCGCCAGTGCCGGCGTAAATCGTGTTCGGGTTTTTAGGGTCAAACGCCATCGAGGTGATGGCGATGTTGGCTATCAAATCCGCAATCGGAGTCCAACTCTTTCCGCCGTTTGTGCTTTTCCAAACGCCGCCAGCGACTCCCGCCGCGAACATAATGTTCGGATCATTTGGATTGATGATGATTGAGCGTGTGCGCCCGCCTATGTTGCCAGGCCCCAGCGGAGTCCACGTTCCTAGCTTCGGCTGTTCCGGCGAATTCTTCAGTTCTTCGCGGCTGACAAAGCGATCATCGGCGCTGGAAAAGACATTCATCTGCTGCATTTCCTGCACGGCCTGGAAGTATTTTTCCACCGGCAATTCGGTTTCGCCTTCGGGCAGGCGTTTTTGCAGGAAGTACTGAATGGCTTTGTCCGGCTCATCGGCGCGTTTGACTTCGCGCTTGCGCCCGAAGCCTTCAGGCTCGTCAAAAGACAGATTGTTTGAGTCCAACCATTGCTCAAAAAAACTTTGTGGAGATTTTTCTGAAAACTCCGAAAAGGCTCCGGCATCGGCGGTTGTCGGCGCGACGCTCTGAGTTTGTGGCGGAGTCAGTTTGGCAACTGGCTTTTGCGGCTTGGCTTTGCGCGTTGGTTTGGCTTTGACGGCTTTTCGTTTGCCGTCTGCGGAAACCCCGTCTGCGGAAGCTATGGAAGTCGAAACGTAGATTGCGGTTGCTGCGATCAGGCAAATCGCCAGACACAACAACGCAAGGCTAGATTTTGTTTTCAAACGATGGGCAAGTTTCGTCATTGAAATCCTCCGGGGTAAAAGCGCGGCTGTTCGCGCGGATGATGATTTAGGTTTTGTGAATGTGCTCTGGTCAATTCAGAGCATGAAATTGTCGAGGTTGAGGCGATATTGGCATTCGATCTGAATTTGAGGTTATTAGGCGCTTTTCGCCGCATAGCGGCGGCTGACTTTAACCCGGCGTTTCAACGCCGGGTAGCGGTGAGAACTCCCTTCGTCGCGTCAGCGACGACTGAATTCAGCCGTCGCTGACGCGACGAGGGTGGGATGCGCTCTTACCGTGGTTTGAAAACCACGGCTAAACTCAAACACCGCTAACGCGGTGAAGAGACTGAGCAATTACTGGTTTTCAATCAATGCTTCGATAGCGATTGATTTCAATCAACAGGCGAACTTTGTCTCCATTGGAATTGGTGATGACAATGGTTGCGGTTCCTTCTGTGATAGGAGAAGAGACTTCGAGTAAAACGGTAAAAGGCATCATTCCCCGCCTCAACCAAAATGTCTTGGCAGGAGATTCTTTACCGTTGCTGTCAACAACCATTACTGTGGTTGCCTCTCGCAATGACAACTCTGTCTTACCCATAGTTTCCCGATTTTTCTCGGAGTCAGTTAGATACAGTGCAAGTAGTTGCTTGGATGCTTCAGTGCTGGAGTAAAGCTCTGCGGACAAAGTTTCCAATTCCAACCCTTCGGCGGAAAAATTGCCGATTATCAAATTGGATTCAACATCTGCCATCTCCCGTCGAACCGGGAAATCTCCGAAGTCGAACATCAGCGGCAATCCTTTGCGATTGGCAATCGGAGCGAATTCGCAGATCACCAATTCACGCTCTCCACGAGCAATCGCTTTTCCAACCGGCATCGCCATCGCAATTCCAATTCGTCCTCGGTCAGCTT
>JAGNMH010000173.1 GCA_017991275.1 Acidobacteriota bacterium | reverse complement strand
GGCGCTTCCGTTCAGCGACGGAGTCATGGTCGGCAACACGCTGTATCTGGCCGGACGGCTGGGAACCGATCCGAAGACGAATCAGATTCCGTCGGACGTTGATCAGGAAATAAAATTTCTGCTGGACGGGTTCAAAGACGTGCTGACTGCCGCCGGAATGACAATGGATAACCTGGTGACGGTGACGGTGTACTGCCCGGATTTGACGCTCTACGACAAATTCAACGCGGCATATCGGACTTACTTTAAGAAAGACTTCCCTGCCCGCGCTTTCATCGGCTCAGGGCCTCTGTTGCGCGGAGCGCATTTCGAGATTCAGGGAATCGCCGCAAAATAGATAGGACTTACGCAGCAATGTACCGTAGGATGCTTCCGCCATCGAACTTTTCCGTTACACCAAACGATCTGCCAAACGATCTGCCAAACGATCTGCCAAACGATCTGATTGAGAAGTTTTCAGCAGACTCGACAGTCTGCTGTACATTTCCTGCGTAAGTCCTAATAGATAAGCCTGAGAAGAAACCAGCAGATAAAGTAATGGCTGGCAAAACGTAACGGCTCAGGGTATGGCGCTAAGGATCAGGAGCAGACGTGAAGATGGCGGGGAAAGCAGGAGAGGTAACAAACAGATCGAAATAACATAAACCACGGAAATAACGAGGCCAGTCAGAGCTTTTCTGTTTTTTCTGTTTGTTCAGTCTTCTCTCTCCCGCTTAACCCACCATCCAGACGGAAATAACCAACCGAGTTATTCCGGCGTTACGTAAGCCGCGGTGATTCCGCCGTCCACCAAAAAGTCAGTGCCGGTGATATACGACGATTCATCCGAAGCCAGGAACAAAGCGGCCTGGGCAATTTCTTTCGCTTCGCCAAAACGTCCCATAGGAATATGAACCAGTCGGCGCTGTTTCTTTGCGTCGGTGTTCAAAAAACTCATCAGCAATTCTGTTTTCAGCGGCCCCGGACAAAGCGAATTGACTCGGATGTTTTCGCGCGCGTGGATGATGGCCAGTTCGCGCGACATCGCCAGCACAGCGCCTTTGCTGGCGGTGTAGGCAATTTGCGGAGTCGCCGCTCCCAGCACCGCCACGAACGAAGCCGTGTTGATGATCGAACCTCCGCCCGCTCGTTTCAACGCTGGAATGCCGTACTTGCAGCCGAAGAAAACTCCTTTGGCGTTGATGCCCATCGTCAAATCCCATACGGCTTCTTCGGTGGTGACGGCGTTGTCATCGTTGTGATGCATGATGCCGGCGTTGTTGAACAGAATGTTGAGTTTGCCGAATTCGTTTTCGGCGAATGCCACCATTTGTTCGCAATCAGCGGCGTTCGAAACATCGGCGTGAACATAAGCCGCGTTACCGCGTGCAGCTTGAATCAAACTGACGGTTTGCTGGCCTTCGGCGTCGTTGACGTCCACGCAAATGACTGCCGCGCCTTCGCTGGCAAATAACAGAGCGGCTTCACGGCCAATGCCGCTGGACGCTCCGGTGATAAGTGCAACTTTGTCTTTAAGTCTCATTGAATAAAATGCCTTTCTTTTGTTTGATGGTTTGAATACTGCTTCAATCAATTACTGCGATAGCTTCGATCTCGATCAAGAATTCGGGTCTGGCCAATGAGGCTACGCCCAGCCACGTGCTGGCGGGAGGTTTGTCGGATGAGAAGAATTCCCGCAAGGCTTCGCCGACCGGATTCATATCGCCGGGTTGCGGATTGACGACGTAAAGCCGCAAGGATAGGACATCAGCCAGAGTTCCTCCGGCTGCTTCGACAGCGAGCTGCACGTTGCGCAAAGCCTGGCGAGTTTGTTCGCCCAAGTCGTTGCCGCCGACGATTTGTTTGTTTGAATCCCAGGCAGTTTGGCCGGAGAGATAAACAGTTCTGCCGCCTTCAGCGACGACGGCTTGAGAAAAGCCAATTGGCAGGCTGGGGAAAAGTGTTTCGGGATTCAGATGTTGTTTGAGCATGGCGTTTCTCGTTCAAGTTCCAGTTTGAAATTGTCGAGGTCTTGCAAGAATTCATTCGCGGTTTGATACCGCTCGGCGGGTTCTTTTCGCAACGTACGGCTGACGATTTGCTCAAGCCGTGGTGGCGCTTGGGGGATGTATTGTGACAACGGCGGCGTCTCACTGTTGAGAATGGCGGTCAGCACTTCCGTTATGGTTGCGCCTGTGAACGGTTTGACGCCAGTGAGCATCTCGTAAAACAGCACACCCAGGCAGAACAGATCGCTTCGCGTATCCACGTCCAGCCCAATTGCCTGTTCCGGCGACAGATAGCTGGCCGTGTCCAAGCCTGTGGCAGAGTCGGACAAATACCAATTGCGGTTTGTGCTGAGTGCGGATGGCGGATTGGCTGAACGATTCAGAACAAGAAGTTTGGCTCGACCGAAATCCAGCAGCTTTACCAGACCATCCTCCCTTACCATGATGTTTTCAGGTTTGAGGTTCCGATGCACGATCCCTGCCCCATGTGTTGCGGCCAGCGCGGATGCAGCTTGTCGAGTGATGTCCAACGCGTCTGTCAATTTCACTTGCCCACTTTTCAAAAGCTGTTGCAGCGTTTGCCCTTCGATATATTCGACAACGATGTAAAAGATTTTGCCGTCCTGTCCATGATCATAGATGCTTAGAATGTTCGGATGATGGATCGCCGCAGTCACCCATGCTTCCTGCTCGAAACGCCGCACACGCACAGTATCAGTCGCCAATCGTTCTGGCAGTAATTTGACCACAAGCTTGCGTTGAAGCCGCGTATCTTCCGCCAGCCAGACCTCACTTGTTTGGCTGGCGCTGAGTTGAGAGAGAAATTTGTATGGGCCGAACTGCAGGCCTGCGAATGGATTTGCTGACATTAGCATCTGTGTCACCTCCTTCAAGATCGCTTAAATGCGAGCGCGACACTAGATACGTTCAAAATACCGCCGCCGTTCCCAATCCGTCACGGCGGAATTGAACGCCGCTTGTTCGGTGCGGAAAAAGTGCGTGTAATGTTCGACCACGTCCGCGCCAAAAGCTTGTTTGGCAAAATCGCTGGTTTCAAACTTGTCGGTCGCTTCGGCCAAAGTGTAAGGAACTCGCGGCAGAGATTTCGCGGCGTAAATGTCTCCGGTAAAGCATTCGGGCGGCTCGATCTTGTTGGCTATGCCGTCAAGGCCGGAAGCCAGCGAAGCTGCGAACGCCAAGTATGGATTGGCGTCGGCTCCAGGGATTCGGCATTCGATGCGGAGGCTATTGCCGCTGCCGACGACGCGAAAGCCGCCCGTGCGATTGTCGTAACTCCAGGCCAATCGAGTCGGCGCCCACGAACCGTCAACATAACGTTTGTACGAATTCACGGTCGGTGCATAAAACGGCATGACATCGTTGACGTGAGCCATCCAGCCGCCCAGAAACCAACGAAATTCGTCTGTACATTTCACGGGGCCGAACTGTTTATCTCCGGCAAAAGCGTTCTGGCCGTCTCGCCACAAACTGAAATGAATGTGGCAGCTTGAGCCTGCGCGCGATTGGTCGAACTTGGCCATAAAAGTCACGCTCAGTTCCATCGCTTCGGCAATTTCTTTCAAGCATTGTTTGTACACGACGTGGCGGTCGGCCATTTCCAACGCTTCGGCGTAACGCACGTTTAGTTCGTGCTGCCCCAAGCCCCATTCGCCTTTGGAGTTTTCAACCGGCACGCCTGAGTTTTTCAAATGCCGCCGAGCCGCTGCGGTGAAGGCTTCTGTACGAGTGCCTTGCAGAATATGGTAATCCTCTAAATACCACCCCGCCGGAGTCAGCGCGTGAAAGCCTTGTTCGTTGGCTTGGCGGTAACTGTTTTCAAACAGGTAATACTCCAGTTCGGAAGCGGCAAAACTTTCAAAGCCAAGTCCGCGCGCCTTTTCCAGTTGCCGCCGCATGATCGAACGCGGAGCTATTGTCACCGGCGAATGCGTTTTTTCGTTTTCAACGTCGCACAACACAAGCGCGGTTTTATCCAGCCAGCTTGCCACGCGCAGCGTCGCCATATCCGGCACCAGATGAAAATCGCCGTAACCCAATTCCCAGTTGGCGAATTTGTAGCCAGGGACAGGTTCCATTTCCATGTCTACGGTCAGCAGGTAATCGCAGCCATGAGTGCCGTGCGCGATGGTGTCGTCAACGAACATTTCGGCGTCGTAACGTTTGCCGACCAGCCGCCCGTAATGATCCGTGAAGCCGACAATGACGGTTTCGATTTGTTCCTGTGCAACCAGTTCGCGCAAGCGCTCAACGCTCAACATTCCTTTGATTTTGTTCTCGCTCACCTTTGATCTCCGTTGTATGGAGTGCTGCGGCTTGACACAGCTTTTGCGTTCGAGACTAAAAGCTTCGCTGACATCGGAAGCTTTGGTTGAGAACGAAAAGCGGTGTCGAGCCACCGCACTCCAAGCATCGCTACTTGCTCAAAAACACCGGTTGCGTCCAGGCAAACTTGCCATTCGATTCGATGACTTTGGCGCGGACGTAAGCTTCGTCGCCTTTGAATGTGTAAACCGCCGGATTCGCCGTCACTTCTTTCAGGACTTTGCCCCACTGACCAATGAACTGGACGACGTATTTACTGGTCGCAGGTTGTTCGGCGATGGTGATGGTGATTTGTTTTTTGTCGGCTTGGTAATCTCGCAGCGTGACTCCGGTCGAAGCATAAAAGTCGCCGCGCTCCATCGCTTGCAAGATTTCTGTCACACCCAGCTTTTCGGCGCGTACCATCACCCAACCAAAACCCGGCCTTGCTTTGGTTCTGTCTTCAGGCATTTTGAAGTAATGGGCGTCGTCAACCGCGATGCCATACAAAACCATCCCGCTGGAAAGAATGTCATCCCACATGGCTTCAAGTCCTGGATACCCGCCCCCACCCAGGTTGTTGACCGCCTGATGGCCGTTGTAAATCTCGAACAGCCGCAGGTTTTTGATCGCCTTCAAATCGTCGGCAGTAATTGACCAGTTGAAATTGGGATGATTGACGTGCGGAACTCCTTCAACTTTGCGTATGGCGTTGACGTCGTTTTGGATCGTCGTTACGACGCTGTCGCCGCGTTGTGGCTGGACCAGTTCGCGTGGGTTCAGGCCGTTGATGTGAATGTCTTTCTTATCAAATTTGTCGGTGATTTCTTCGCCAGGAATGAGCAGGAATTTTTCCGCTGCGCCAAACACAGAGTTCAAACCGCTGGTTTCGGTCAAAAAGTTGTGATCGGACAAGACCAGAAAGTTGTACTTGTTTTCCCGATACCAGCGCACGACTTCGTCCGGCGTCGAATCTCCGTCGCTGTTGACGGTGTGCGTGTGAGTGTTGCCTTTGTACCAGTTCAGTTTTTTCTCTTGGGCGGAAGAGCTGAAAGCCAAGCTGACCGTTAGTGCAGCAAAGAGAGCAGTTCGGAAAATTGAAGTACGCATAAAATAGCTCCTCAGAAATGTACCGTAGGTTGTCCAACCTGCGGATGACTCGGAAGGTGATCGTTCAATTGTCACCAGTCGGCTCGCTGATGAAGCCTCCGCAGGTTGGACAACCTACGGCACATCGCAAGCCGCATTTTCATTGTTTCAGAGCTTCGCCACTCGACCTGGAAAACTCCTATTGATTGGCCCACTCAGGGCCGGAAAAGTGGCGGCGTTCGTAAACTGCATACCACAGCGTCAGCAACAGAGTGACAACCAGAATTGATTTCCAGGTTTTGGCGTCGGCCAGACACAAAATCACGCAAAGAAAGACGACCCAAAGCATGGCCACTACATTCAACGCGCGGCTGAACTTACCCAGATGCCACGGGCCGCGTTCCAGTTTCGACCCTGCGCGCCAATGCAGCCAAACCGGCAGAATATAGGAAATGTACAAGCCAATAGTACTGATGGCGGTGATAACCGCGTAAGCTCCGCTGTAAACTGCCGCCAAAAAGGCAGTGATCGCGCAAAGCCAAATTGCCGGGGCCGGAGTTAAATGTTTGGCGTCAACGTGCCGCCAGACTTTTGAGGCAGGCATTCCTTCGTCGCGGGCGAAGGCGTAAATCACACGCGAAGACCAGGTCACAGCCGACAAGCCACAAAACCACATGGCCATGGCCGCCAGCGCCGAAAATGCGCCTCCCGCCCTTTGCCCCAAAGCGCCGACCAAAATCGCCACGACTTCGGGTGGATTGCCCAGCACGGACGGAATGTCTTTGATCGAAAGTGTCAGAGCAATCAGCAACAAGTAACCGACGATACTGGAAACCACGACGGCCATGACCATTCCCCACGGAGCGCGACGGCGCGGGTCAACGGTTTCTTCGGAAACGCTGGCCGAAGCGTCATAACCCGTAAAAGTCCACATCGCTTGCAACAAACCGATGACGAATGCCCACCAATAAGTCCAGCCGTTTTCGTTGTGAGTGATGCGGGCAAAGAAAAAGCTCACCGGTTGTTTCGGCGCGAAAAGCATCAGCGCGCCGACGATGACGATGACTCCGATGATGTGAACCGTGACGCTGAAATCGTTGAGCCACGACACCAGCCGAATGCCGAAATGATTGATCAGCGCGTGTGACAGCAGGATTGCGCCATAAACCGCCAGCAGGTTTGTTGTCGTCGCTTTCAAACCGAGCAACGGCGTGACAAAAGTCGCGCAGCCATAATCAATGGCCGCGACAGCGGCAATCTGACCGATGATGTTGAACCACGCAGTGAACCAGCCCCAGCCTTTGCCACCCAGCTTGCACGACCAGTGATACATCGCGCCTGAAGTTGGCAGCGCCGAAGCCAGTTCGGCCATGCTGCAAACCACTGCCAGCGTGAAAAAGGTGACCAGCGGCCAGCCCAGAGACATTTGCGCCGGGCCGCCCATCTTCAGACCATGTCCGTAAAGCGTCACGGCTCCGGTCAGAATCGAGATGATCGAAAACGAAATGGCGAAGTTGGAAAAGCCGCCCATCGTTCGGAAAAGTTCCTGGGCGTAACCGAGTTTGCCAAGTTCCTGTGCGTCGTCTTTTGCGTCGTGGTGGGTGTGATGAGTCATTAGATCAAAGAATCAAAAATCCACGAAGGGCACGAAGATTCACGAAGGCCGTTAGCCGCTTCGCGTTTCTTCGTGTCGCTTCGTGGTTTGTTTTATGAGGTCAGCTTAGAAGCTCAACCGCATGGAAACTTGGCCCGTGCGACTGCCGCCCAGTTCGGAACTGCGCGCGCTGGTGATGCGCCCGAAAGCCGTGCTGGTAATGTTCATTTGCGGATCAGCCAAGTTGACGCGGTTTTCCACATTAGTGAAAGACGCACCGGCTTCCAGCTTGACTCTTTCGGTCAGGTAGAACGCTTTGTTTACCCCCAGCGAAAGATTGATTGTGCCGGGGCCGGTGATGATGCCCACGCCTGCGTTGCCGAAACGTCCAATGGGCGCGGCGTCACGCGCCGGGTTGATACCGATGCGGCAATTTCCCGCCACGCGCGTCGCCAATCCGGGGCAGACAAAGGCGTTCACGTCGAACCATTGATCTTGTGTTTTGTTCGAGATGTTGCCGTTGCCGATGCGATCCGGGTGCTGGTTGCGCGACAGGCCGGAACCGCTGCCCGACGGATCAACCACGTTGCTGCCCAAAAACGGCGTCAGGAACGGGCCGGTTTGAGCCAGGAAAATCGCGCTCATTTGCCAACCGCCAATTACAGCGTTCGCCGCCGGATGAATGTCTTTGGCGAACCGACGGCCTTTGCCAAACGGCAATTCGTAAACCACGGTCGAAATCGAACGATGTCGCCGCGTGGCGTAATCGTCGCCGTATTCGGCTTGGCGGTTGTACAAATCCGCAGCGCGTCCGCCGCCGGTTTCGCCGATGAAGCCAGTCGCGTTTGGTCCCAGATTGTCGGCCAGGCTTTTCGCCCAGGTGTAGGTCGAATTGAAGGTCAAGCCGTTTGAAAACCGTTTATTCGCTTCAACCTGCAAGGCATTGTAATAAGCGCTTGCCCCTGCCGTGCGCGTGAAGATGATTCCCCAATTCGGGAACGGACGGTCGCTCAACGGGCGATTGATGGCAAACTGAGTCGAAGTTGTCATCTGGTTCAAGTCAGGCGCCCAGGCCAATTGCGTCGTTTTCATGCCGATGTAAGAAACGCGTACGCCGACACCGAAGCCGACATAACGATCAACCGACAGATTCCACTGCACCGAATACGGGTCTTTGTAGTTGATGTCGTTGGCCGTGCGGAACGAAGCCGTTCCCAATTGGCCCGTGCTGATGCCCGTGCCGCCCGATTGAATGGCAGGCCATTGATACAGCGGGCGACCGCCGGAACTGAGGTTGGTGAATTCGCGCACGTCGGATTGCAGCGTGCCGGTCAGCGAAAAGTAAATGCTGCCCAGCAAGGTTCCGTTGTAAGCGCCAATGCCTCCGCGCACCACGGTTTTGTCGTCACCGAACGGACGGAAAGCGAAGCCGAAACGCGGCAGCACGCGATTTTTTGGCACGGTGCGCAAACCTTCGGGCAAACCGGCCTCTTCCGCCGAAAGCACAGGCGTGCAAGCCGCGCCATTGGCCGCCGGAGCCGGGCAAGCATTGAAGGTTCGTAAAAAGCCAGGAGCCAACAGGCTTTGTTTGCCAGTCGGATAGACCACGCGGCCCGTGCGCGGCACGCTCGGATCAAAGTTGCCGATGTTGCCGCCCGCGTCGGTGTAACCTGGGTGGTATTCGTAACGCAGCCCGAATTCCAAAGTCAGTTTCTGATTGACGCGGAAACTGTCCTGGCCAAAGAAATGATAGTGCGTGGTGCGTCCGTCGTTGTCCTGCTGGATGATCGCGTAAGAAGTGCGGATCGGAATGCCCAGCAAAAAGTCTCCAAAATCGTTGCCGGAAAATGTGTTGTTGAAACTGGAGTTGCCGTAATTG
>JAGNMH010000172.1 GCA_017991275.1 Acidobacteriota bacterium | reverse complement strand
GCGAAGCGCGTGCTGATCTTCGTTCAACAACCGAGCGGCGCTGATAACGCCGATGCTTTGACCTCCGCTGGTGGCTTTGACTTCGCCAAGCTTTTTGGCAACGTGGCTCAAAGCTTCGTCCCAGGTCGTAGGAATCAGATGATCGCCTCGGCGAATCAGCGGGCGATCCACGCGCTCTTTGCTGTGAACAAAATCAACTGTGTATCGGCCAAGCGAGCAAAGGAAGTCGTGATTGATTCCTCCGGCGGTGCGGCCTCGGCCATCGCGCGCAACAGCGCGAATCAATTTTTCGCTGCGAGTTCCGGCCAGAATCGAACAACCGTCAGAACAGAAGTTGCAAACCGTCGGCGTCTGTTTCAAATCCCAAGGGCGCGCAACGTACTTATAAGGCACGTGCAGCAGAGTTCCCGTCGGGCAAACATCAACGCAGTTTCCGCAATCGGAGCATTCGACCCATCCGCCAAAAGCGCTGATCAAAGTCGCGGAACCTCGGTTGATGGTGGTAATCGCGTTTTCGTCCATCCACTCTTCGCAAACGCGAGTGCAGCGTTTGCAGGTCACGCAACGTTGCGGGTCGTTGTAAATGAACGGCGAAATCTGGCGCTCCAGGTAATTCTCTTTGTCTTCAAACTGGGAACGCGTGCGGTCTTCGCCAAAGCCGTAAGTCTGATCCTGCAACTCGCATTCACCAGCGCGGTCACAAACCGGGCAATCCACAGGGTGATTCGACAACAGAAATTCAATCATCGCCGTGCGAGTCTCTTCGACTTCCGCAGATTCGGTGGTGACAACCATTCCGTCGGTCACGGGCATGGTGCAGGCGGTTTGCAGCTTCGGGATTTTCGGATTGTCCACGCGCACGACACACATGCGGCACGAAGCCTGCGGTGTCAGTCCACGGTGATGACAAAAGCGCGGCAGATAAACGCCGTTCATCTCGCACGCTTCGATCAGCAATTCGCCTTTCGGCGCGGTCATTTCCTGTCCGTTGATTGTTAGCTTGACTGTTTCCATAAATAGGTAGCGAGAGGCTTAATCTGCCGCTTTCGCAATCTGAACCAAATTGTGTTTGATGCGGCGCTCGAAATCTTCGCGGAACTTCTTGATCGCCGATTGAACTGGCATCGCCGCCGCATCGCCCAGCGCGCAGAAGCTCTTGCCAAGAATCTTGTCGGCCAGATCGTAAAGCAGTTCAATGTCGCCCGGCTTGCCTTCGTAACGCTTCATCCGTTCAAAGACTTTGTAGAGCCAGCGCGTGCCTTCTCGGCAAGGCGTACACCATCCGCAGGATTCGTGTTTGTAAAAGTGCGTCAGGTTCATCGTGCTTTCAAAAACGTCAGCCGTTTCGTCCATGACGATGACTCCGCCAGAACCGAGCATCGAACCAGCGGCAGCCACCGATTCATAATCCATGTTGACCTTTTCGCACTCTTCGGCGGTCAGAATCGGCACTGAAGAACCACCGGGAATAACGGCTTTGAGCTTGCGCCCGCCAGTGATTCCGCCGCATTCGTTGTTGATAAGCGACATCAACGGATAGCCCATTGGCACTTCAAAGTTGCCGGGATTATTGACGTGACCGCTGACAGTGAAAAGCTTGGTTCCGCCGCTCTTTTCAGTGCCCAGAGCCTTGTACCATTCTCCGCCGTTCAAAATGATGTGCGGGACCACGGCCAGAGTTTCGACGTTGTTGACCACCGTCGGGCCGCCGTACAAACCGACGACCGCCGGGAAAGGTGGCTTCAATCGCGGGTGTCCGCGCTTGCCTTCCAGTGATTCCAAAAGCGCAGTTTCTTCGCCGCAGATGTAAGCGCCCGCTCCGGGGTGAACGTACATATCGTGATCGAAACCAGAGCCAAGAATGTTTTTGCCCAAATAGCCTTGGGCGTAAGCCTGAGCGATGGCTTTTTCCAGAATCTCTTTGATGTACCAGTATTCGCCGCGAATGTAGATGTAAGAGGTGTTCGATGTCAGCGCGTACCCCGCGATAATCATGCCTTCGATCATCTGGTGTGGATCGTAGCGCATCAGGTCGCGGTCTTTGCCAGTACCAGGTTCAGATTCGTCGGCGTTGCAAACGACATACTTCGGGCGTTTGGATTCTTTCGGGACGAAACTCCATTTCAATCCGGTCGGAAAGCCAGCGCCGCCACGTCCGCGCAACGCGGACTTTTTGACTTCTTCGATTACCTGATCCGGCTTGAACTCTTTCAGAGCTTTCGGCAACGCTTGATAGCCGCCCGTTTGCTTGTACACGTCAATGTCACAGGCCTGGCCTTTGAGATGAAATCTGTTTGTCAGAACTTTTGTCATATCAGTTCGCGGGTCAATTCGCGGGTGTTTTTAGTTCAAGCCATCAATTAGCTTGTCAACGCTCTCGGTGGTCACTTTTTCGTGATAATCGAAGTTCACTTGCAGGCAAGGAGCCAGGTCGCAATAGCCCAGACATTCGACTTCCGTCAGGGTGAACTTGCCGTCCTTGGTCGTTTCGCCCATGCCGACGTGCAACTTGTGTTCGATGTGTTCGGCGATTCTTTCCGCGCCGAGCAGCGCGCAGGAAAGAGTGCGGCAAACTTGTAACTTATACTTCCCTACCGGTTTGCGCGAATACATCGTGTAGAAAGTCACGACTTCTTCGACTTCGTTGACGAACATATCCAATCGCTTTGCGATGTACTTCACGTCGTCATCGGTGACGTAACCGTGCTCCTCTTGCGCCAGATAAAGCGCCGGAAGCACAGCCGAACGTTTGACCGGATAATGGGTGATGATTTCGTCGAGTTTTGTTTCGTTTGCTTGGCTAAACATGTTCAGTTCACAGTTCGCAGTTTGCGGTTCACAGACGGCGTCGCAGATTGCTGCGAACTGCCAACTATGAACTGCCAACTATCTGTCTACGTCTCCCAGAACAATATCAATGCTGCCGATGACAGCAACTACGTCGGCAATCAGCGAGCCTTCGACCATTGCCGGCAGCGCCGACAAATTGACGAAAGATGGCGCGCGGACTCGAACGCGATAAGGCCGCTCGGCTCCGTCGCTGACAACATAATAAGCAAGCTCGCCGCGAGCAGATTCGATGGATTGATAAACTTCGCCAACCGGGACGGTGAAACCTTCAGAAGCCAGCAGGAAGTGGTGAATCATCACGTCAATGTGCTGTTTCATCAGATCGCGTTCGGGCAGTTTCAACTTCGGATGATCGGATTTGACCGATCCGCCCGGCTCTTTCAACCGTTCCAACGCCTGGCAGCAAATCTTCCAGCTTTCGTGGAACTCGTCCATTCGCACCAGATAACGCGACCAGACATCTCCGTCGTCGTAAACCGGCACATTGAAGTCGTAAGTTTCGTAGCCGGAATACGGCTCCGATTTACGAATGTCCCAGTTCAGACCGCTGCCTCTAATTGTCGGGCCGGAAAGCGACCAGTTGATGGCCTCCTCTTTGCTGATGACGCCTACGCCTTTTGTGCGGTGTTGGAAAATCTTGTTGCCGGTGACCAGCTTCTTCGATTCTTCCAGCAGAGACGGAAATCCGTCCAGGAATTCTTTGACCAGCGGAATGAAGTTGTCCGGCACGTCGTAACGCGCTCCGCCGACCACGAAATAGCTCTGATGGAATCGCGCGCCGGTCGCACATTCAAAAATATCCAGAATCTTTTCGCGATGAGTGAAAGCGTAAAAGAACGCCGTCATCGCTCCGATGTCCATGGCGTGAGTTCCGAACCAGACCAAATGCGAAGCAATGCGATTCAATTCAGTCAGCAAAACGCGAATGACTTTGGCGCGCTCAGGGACTTCGACGCCCATCAACTTTTCAACCGCCAGGCAATAACCCAGATCGTTACCCATCGAGTTGAGGTAATCCATTCGACAGGTAATGGTGACGACTTGCTGCCACTTTTCCTTCTCCATCGTCTTTTCCATGCCAGTGTGCAGGTAGCCGATGTCAGGAATCGCTTTAACAACCGTTTCGCCGTCCAGAACCAATTCCAATCGAAGCACTCCGTGCGTCGAAGGATGCTGTGGCCCCATCGAAACCGTCATGCGCGTGTCAGACAGCGGATCAGGTTTGCGCAACATTGAAATCGAAGATGTCGGAACAACTAATTCTCTGGCTTGCATATTTTCTCGATTGCGGATTGCGGATTGCGGATTGCGGATTTGAAACTCACCTGATTAAGGTTGTTTTGAAATCCAAAATCCAAAACCCGAAATCTAAAATTCAATAGCCTTTCATCGGGAAATCTTTCCTGAGCGGATGACCTTCGTAATCCGCAGGCATCAGGATGCGTCGCTGGTCTGGGTGCCCTTCGAAGTTGACGCCAAACATGTCGTAAATCTCTCGCTCCAGCCAGTTCGACGCTTTCCATATATTCCACATCGTAGGCAAATTAGCGTCATCTTCCTGCAAGAAAACCTTAACGCGGAGCCTGTGATTGTGGTCAATGGAGTAAAGCTGATAAGCGACGGCAAAACGGGGGCTGGCGAATTCGCCCAGATCAACTCCACCTATGTCGCTCAAATAATTGAATTTCAAGCCCGGCTCGTCGCGCAGAGACGTCATCAATTCGACCAGACCTTCGCGCTTTGCAATCAGCGTGACTTCGCCAATGGCTTCAATGATCTCTTCAATTGTGTCTGCGAACTTGGTGCGGATTAAAGAAGCATCCGCATAGCGCGAGGATTGCGTTTGTGTTTGCTCTATGGATTCGGACATTTAAGCAGCCTTCTGTTCGGTAAATACCTTGTCGCGTTCGATCTTCTCTTGCAGTTTCATGATTGCCCAGATCAACCCTTCTGGGCGCGGCGGGCAACCAGGAACGAAAATGTCTACCGGCACAACTTTGTCCACGCCTTGAACGATGGCGTAGTTGTTGAACACTCCGCCAGCCGAAGCGCAAACTCCCATTGAAATCACCCATTTTGGTTCTGGCATTTGGTCATAAATGCGGCGCAACACCGGAGCCATTTTGATGGAAACGCGACCGGCGACGATCATCACATCAGCCTGACGCGGCGTAGCTCGGAAAACTTCAGCACCGAATCTGGCAATATCGTTGCGGGGATCGGTCATCGCCATCATCTCAATCGCGCAGCAAGCCAAACCAAAAGTCGCAGGCCAGATCGAAGACTTACGCCCCCAATTCACCAGCGAATCAAGTTTGGTGGTGATGACTTCCGGCAGAATTTCGCCAACTTTAGTTTCAAGACCCATAGCTTTTTGATATTTTTAGATTTGAACTTTGTAGAGTTCGGAAATTAAGTGCGATTCCACTCAAACAGCCCTTTCTTCCAGGCGTAAACGTAACCCACCAGCAGAACCGCAAAGAAAATCACCATCTCGAAGAAAACAAACGGGCGGGATAGCCTTGTAATCAAACTTTTGAAAACCACGGCCCAGGGAACCAGAAAGATCGCTTCAATGTCGAAAAGAATGAATAGCATCGCCACCAGATAAAACTTCACAGAAAACCGTTGATGCGCCGAACCGACCGGGTCCATACCGCACTCGTACGGCATCAGCTTGGCGCGAGTGTCTATGCGCCGGCCAACCAAGTGGGTAAGGATAATATTCGTCACCGCAAAACCCATCACGAAGACGAAGACTATCAGAATGGGAACGTAAGCTTTCATCTGAACCTTTCTCGTTTGTTTGGTACTCTACCCCCGCGACACATTCAGTCTGGTCAGGCGACCCGCGAATGCGGCAATGATTTGCACACGGTTTTTTTGGATACCAAAGGAAGCTTGATTACTAGGTTGCGAATCTTAGTACAACCTCCCTGCCCTTGCAAGAATGCGAGAAAAAAAGATCGAACCTGCCTTTGACGTAACCCCCATTCACTCAAGGTTCAAGGCGCTTCAGTCAAAATTCCTGACAGTAACACCTGCAACTTTCAGCTTCTGCCGCCCTGACAAAGGCATAATTGCGACCGGCTTGACACTATTTCGAGCGCGATGCTAATTTCCGCCTCGTTGTTGACGCCGTTGTTTAAGGCGATTGCCCGACTAACTCATTCCTTGGTAGTGACTTCAAAATGATTCGACGTGGTTTGGAAATTCTGGATCAGCGAAGCCGCGAAATGCTGGCTTTGCTGATAGAAACGCATATCGCCACCGGCGAGCCGGTCGGTTCGCGCGCGATTTCCAAACTAAGCAGCGAAGGCCTTTCATCTGCTTCGGTACGAAACGTCATAGCTGAACTGGAAGACAATGGGTATCTGGAACAGCCTCACACCTCTGCTGGCAGAGTCCCCAGCGACAAGGGTTATCGTTTTTTTGTTGATCATATTCTTGGGCAAACTTCGTTGTCGGAATCTGATGAAAACGCGATTCAGACCGGGATGCGTGGCAAGTCTTCAGGCTCGCCTGAACAAATAATGACTCGCGCTTCACACCTGCTTTCCAGTCTGTCTGAAAACGTGGGCATAGTTGTTTCGCCCAGCCTGACCCATGAAGTTATCAAACACATTGATTTCGTCCGACTCAGCGATGGCCGCATTCTGGTCATCACGGTTACGCGCGCCGGAATGGTGCAGGACAGAGTGGTTAAGATTGACGAAGACCTGACTCAGGATGAGTTGAACACAACGGCCAATTACGTCAATGCCAATTTCGGAGGAATGAGCCTGTCGGCGATCCGGGCCGAGTTGCTCAAACGACTGTCTGAAGAAAAGGCCTTGTATGACCGATTACTGCAAAACGCGATCATGATTTGCAACCGCGATTTGACCCAGCCCGACCAGAACGAGCAGGACGTTTTCATCGAAGGCGCTTCAAATATCATCTCAAAAGCTGATTTTGCCGACATTGAAAGAATCCGCGAATTGCTACGAGTGTTCGAGGAAAAGAGCCGGTTGATAAAAATCCTGACAGAGTGTTTAAGCAATGCCCCGCAACAATCGGTTTCAATCCGCATCGGAGCCGAAAACAGCCTGCCCAGTCTGAGCCGCTGCGCAGTCATCACATCCCATTACAGTTACGACAACCATATTGTCGGCAGCATAGGCGTCGTTGGCCCGGTCAGAATCGAATACGCGCGAATGATCGGCATCGTCAATTACATAGCCCGGTTGCTGGAGCAGTCATTGGCCGAAGCGCCTGAAGTTTCAATCGGATAAACGGCGTTGACAGAAATAGACGGGATTGGAGAACTTCCAAAACACTTTTCCTGTTAAGTCCTGTTTAGTCCGCCTAAAATTTTTTAGAGGTAAGTAAATTTGAGCAAGCGAGATTATTACGAAATCTTAGGTGTTAGCCGTACGGCAAGCGATCAGGAAATGAAAAGCGCCTATCGCAAATTGGCGATGCAGCATCATCCTGACAAAAACCCCGGCAATCACGAAGCCGAAGAAAATTTCAAAGAGTTGAACGAAGCTTATGGCGTGCTGTCCAGCCCGGATAACCGTGCGCGTTACGATCGTTACGGTCACGCCGGAGTCGGTTCATCGGCGGCGTCGGCTCCGTGGGCAAATGCGGACTTTGGCGGATTTGAAGACATCTTGGGCGACATCTTCGGAGACCTTTTCGGCAGCGGCGGGCGCGGCAGTTCTCGCCGAGGCGGCGCGCAACGCGGCTCTGACCTTCGCTACGATTTGGAAATTACTCTGGAACAGGCCGCCGCAGGATATAAAACCAAAATTGCCATTCCGCGTCTGGAAAATTGCGAAAGCTGCAACGGTTCGGGCGCAGCCGCAGGTTCGTCGCCGGTCACCTGCAACGCTTGCGGAGGCGGCGGCCAGGTTCGTTTTCAGCAAGGTTTCTTTTCAGTCAGCCGCACCTGCGATCAATGCCGTGGCACAGGTCGAATGATCACCAACAAGTGCAAAACCTGCTTCGGTCAGGGACGCACGGAAAAAGAACACGACATTGAAATCAAGATTCCTGCCGGCGTAGACACCGGCGCGCGCTTGCGTCTGGCCGGTGAAGGCGAAGCCGGTCGCAGCGGCGGAGGAAATGGCGATTTGTATGTCGTTCTTCACGTCAAAGAACACGAACTTTTTGAGCGGCAAGGCAACAATCTTTATGTCGCTGTTCAGATAACTTTCAGTCAGGCCGCGCTGGGCGCGGAAATCAGCGTGCCGACCCTGGACGGAGAAGAAACACTGACAGTTCCCGAACACACTCAAACCGGCTCGATCTTCAGGCTGAAAGGCAAAGGCATAGTTTCTCTGCAAGGTCACGGACGAGGCGACCTTTTCGTCGTCACGAACATAGTCACCCCAACTCGCCTCAACCGCGAACAAAGAAAGTTGCTGGAACAATTCGCCGCCATCGAAGAGAAACAACAGGAAAGCGCGGCTCGGCGGTTCGGCAGCAAGGTCAAAGACATTTTCGGATAAGCTTTTTGGGGTGCTGCGCTCTCGGCGCAGCTTTGGAAGTCCTTTGGATTGTAACGCCTTCAGTTTCCACAAAAGACTGGGTTAAGAATGTGACTACCAAAGCTACGCCAAAGGCGCAGCACTCCAAATGTTTTTCGCCACCTTGAGGTTAATAATGAAAAAGCTGATCCCTGTAATTCTCGCCGCTTGCAGCGTCATCGCAATGGCTGCCGACAATTGGCCGCAGTTTCGTGGGCCTGACGGCACTGGTCATTCCGACGCCAAAGACCTGCCAACCGAATGGAGCGAGACGAAAAACATCGTCTGGAAAACCGAAATTCATGACCGAGGCTGGTCTTCGCCAGTGATTTTCGGCAAGCAAGTCTGGCTGACATCAGCCAGCAAAGACGGGCGGCAGCTTTTCGCCATTTGCCTGGATCGAGACACTGGCAAAGTCATACGCGACATCAAACTCTTTGACGTAACTCAGCCGCAATACGCGCATCCGTTTAACACCTACGCTTCGCCGACGCCGGTCATTGAACAAGGCCGCGTTTACATCACCTTC
>JAGNMH010000171.1 GCA_017991275.1 Acidobacteriota bacterium | reverse complement strand
AAACAGAGGATGATGAAGATTCGCAGCGTGAATCGCTGGGCAGTTTACGCGGAGAAGTCGAATTCGATGATGTTAGTTTTGAATACGACAAGGGTGCGCTGGTTTTGAAAAATGTCCCGTTCACAGCGCCCGCCGGTTCGACTACGGCCTTGGTTGGTTCCAGTGGCTCCGGCAAAAGCACATTGATCAGTCTGGTTATGAACTTCAATCACCCGCTGTCAGGCCGGATCAAGGTTGACGGACGCGAATTGACCAGCCTGAAACTGCGAGATTACCGCCGTTACCTGGGCGTAGTTTTGCAGGACAATTTCTTGTTCGACGGCACCATTGCCGACAACATCAGCTTTTCGAAGCCTCACGCGACTCGCGCCCAAATCGAAGAAGCCGCCCGCATCGCGCATTGCGAAGAATTCATCAACGGCTTCGAAAAAGGTTTTGAAACAATCGTCGGAGAACGCGGTGTCAAACTTTCCGGCGGTCAGCGTCAACGCATAGCCATTGCTCGCGCTTTGTTGGCTGACCCGAAAATTCTGATTCTGGACGAAGCGACTTCAAGCTTGGACAGCGAAAGCGAAGCGATGATTCAGGAAGGTTTGCGCACTTTGCGCCAAGGCCGTACGACTTTTGTCATCGCTCATCGCCTGTCAACCATCCGTAGCGCCGACCAGATTCTGGTTTTGGAAGCCGGAGAAATTGTCGAACGTGGATCGCACGACGAACTGATTGCACACGATGGCCGGTACAAACAGCTTTACGACAAGCAGTATAAATTTGAACGCGACCAGTTTATCAACCCAGGTGAAGACTTCACGCCTGACCTGCCCAAAGTAGAAATCGAAAGAGCAGCGTCACAAAGACCGTCGCTTTAAAAAGCATGTAGTCCCGCCTTCAGGCGGAAGGTCTCGGCGGTCAATCCATTCCGCCTGAAGGCGGGACTACGAACTTTCCAACGGAGAAAAACCCAATGCCCGAAACCACCCAAAGTTTTTCCAGCCACACTCGCTGGCACACTCCCTATCACTTTGTTCTTTTTCCCATTCTTCTCATCCATTTCGCCTGGTGCATTTGGCGAATTACGCAGGAACTGACTTTTGAACACGCCGAACAATTGCTGCTGTCTTTCGGGTTGCTGTTGATGCTGTTCCTGGTGCGCGTCAATCCATTAAAGGCTCAAGATCGTGTAATTCGGCTGGAAGAACAGCTTCGTTATCAGCGATTGTTGCCAGCCGATTTGGCGGCCAGAGCCGGCGCATTGCCGGTTGGTTTCATTGTGGCGATGCGTTTTGCCTCTGACCATGAGTTACCGGAACTGGCTCAACGCGCTGTTGACGGCGGGTTCGCCAAGCCAAAAGATTTGAAAGAAGCCATCAAAAACTGGCGCGGCGATTACCATCGCGTATAGACTGTGGACATAGATTGCATGGCGAATGCAGGCATTGGGGAAAAGCCCAAGCCTGACTAAATCAAGTTGATCAACAAAGGGGCTAGCTAAATGAATTCAGCAAATATGTTTGGGGCGGCTGTGACCTTGTTGTCCAGCGCCTTTGTCGGAGCGTTGTTCTCTCGTAAAACTGAGCCACCCAATAATCGGGTGCGGGAGTTGGAAAGTGAACTCGAGGTTGCAAAAGGCGAGTTGTATGTTCAGCACGAAGCCCTGGATTTGCTGAAAAGCCAGAACGAAAAATCCACTGAACAAATCAAAACGCGCGATGCCAAAATCGCTGAACTGGAAAGCGCGCTGGAATCGGCCGCCAATGAAAAGTTCGCAGCCGAATCCGGTTTGAATGCCTCAAATTCACGCGCTGAAGCCCTGAAATCAGAACTCGAATCTTTGCGCGCAAAGCTGGTGGCAGCCGAAGTCGAAGCCAAATCGTTGAGTTCAAGACTGACTGAAGCCGAGGCTGAAGTTAAAGCACTCAAGGAAAGGCCAATACCGCCAAACCCCGCGATGGTTGCCGAAATCGAATCGCTCAGGAAAACCGTGCTCAGTCAAAACAGCGACGTCGCCAAATTGCTAGAGCGAGTTAAAGAGCTTGCGCCGCTAAAGTTACAAATTACCGACAGAGATTTGCGGCTGCGCCAAATGGACGCAAAACTTGCCGAATCCGAAAAGGCCAAAGACGAAGCTCTGGCTAAAGTTGCTGGTTCAGTTGAAAGCAAAAACGACGAAATCGCTGGGCTGAAAGACAAAGTCGTTGAACTTGAACACGCCGCGACTGCTCAATCGCAACGCATTTCCGAACTCAGCGAACTGGCTGAGCGCCATGATTTTATGCACGGCGAAAAAGATTCGCTTATTGCTGAACTTCAATTGCAAGTCGGCCAGGTTGAAACGGCTGAAACAGATCAGAACTCTGTGCTGCGTGACAAGGACGCGGCGATTTCGTTGTTGCAGCTTCGCATCAAAGAGCTTGAGCCGCTGACTGCTCAACTGGCTGAGCGCGATTTGAAGCTGCGCCGACTGGAAGAAGAATTGGCAGAAAAACTGGAAACAAGTCAGCAGCTTGCGGTTGCTGAAACCGACGGCGAAAAAGATGAAGAGATTGCTCGATTGCAAACCCGCCTTTTGCAATTGGAAACAGAACTAAAGGAATCGGCGCCAACTAGTACCCCGCCAGCAGCAATTGCCGCCGAAGCGAAAGCGCAGGAATTGCAGGCCGAACAGGTTGAAGAGATTGGCCACAGAGACGAAGAGATTGCCCGGTTGCAAGCGCGAATTGCCGAATTGGAACCGCTGCACGCGCAGCTTTTCGCCCGCGACGCTCGTCTGATCGAACTGGAAGCGCGGTTGCAATCCGCCATCAGTGAAAAAGAATCGGAAACCAAACACTTCGAGTCGTTAGTCGCCGAGCTTGAACCGGCAGGCGCTCGCGCTGAAGCCGCCGAAGCTCGTTTGGCAAAGCTGGAAGAACAGCACCAAGCAACAGTCAACAATCTCGAAGTCGAAATCAGCGGCTTGCGCGTCAAGCTGGCTGGCTTGGAAGGTGCAAGCGCAATGCTGGAAGACTGCCTGGCAAAATTACGTGCAGTCGAAGCAAAGGCTGAAGACCGTTAGTGTCGTGACTGAAATGAAAAGGCCTTTTTTACCCGCTAAGTCACACAGAGAAAGCACGAAACAAAACAAGAAGGGGTTCGTCTTCCTTGTTTTGTTTTTGGTGTTATTTACTCAATCTGTGTTTGCCCAGCGGAGCGGCCAGCCAGCTAAGCCCGCCACAGCCGAACAGCATTACAAGCTTGGACTGACAGCTTTACAGCGCAACAACCCGGCCCAAGCCATCGCTTCGTTGAAAGCAGCGATCAAGCTGCAACCGGATTTTGCCGAAGCTCACAATGCTTTGGGGACGGCGCTGGGGCAGCTTGGACAAGGAGACGAAGCGATCAATTCATTCCGCGAAGCCGTTCGATTGCGCCCGGATTTTGCCGAAGCTCATACCAACCTGGGTTTGGCTTTACAGCAAAAAGGGCAGGTTGCCGAAGCGATCAACGAGTTTCGTTCGGCGCTTAACGCTCGGCCTGATTTTGCCGAAGCTCACAGCGCGTTGGGGTTTGCGCTTGGCCAGACTGGGAACATCGCCGCAGCCATTTCCGAATTTGAAGCCGCCATTAAACTCAAACCCGATTTTCACGAAGCTCATTTCCGGCTGGGTGTGACTTGTTGGTTCGGTGGTCAGTATGCCCAGGCTATTCCTTCTTTGCGCGAAGCCGCCAAGCTCAACCCCAAACATTTTGAATCGCGTTATTACCTCGGCGTCTGTCTACAAAAGACCGGAGCGATTCCTGAGGCGATTGAGGAGTTGCGCCAGGCCGTCAAGCTCGCTCCGAAAATTGCCGATGGATTTAACGCGCTTGGTTTGGCGTTTTATGTGGATGAAGACACTGACAACGCCATCGCCGCACTGCGCGAAGCCATTCACTTGAAGCCGAATTTCATCGAAGCCCGTAATCAATTAGGTTTGACGTTCATTCAAAAACGCGACGCGGCTGCGGCTGTGGCCGAATTTGAAGCCGCGCTGAAACTCGACCCGAGCAATTCCGTGACACTCAACAATCTGGGTTTGGCTCTGATTCAGAAAGCGGATTACGCCGGAGCAATTGAAATTTATCGCCGTTTGCTGGCCGCCAACCAGAACGAAGCCGAAGCCTGGTACAACCTGGGCGTGGCGCTGAAATACAAGGACGATTTTGACGGAGCGATTGACGCTTTGCGTCGCAGCATAGCTTTGCAACCGTCGCTGCACGAATCGCATTACACGTTGGGCATCACATTGATGCAGCAAACCAAGTTGGATGAAGCCATTGCCGCGTTTCGAGGAGCAGTCGCTGCCAAGCCGGATTTTGCTCAGGCGTATTACACGCTGGGAACGGCGTTGCAGCAGAAAGGCGAGCTTGATGCGGCGATCGAAGCTTTCAAGACTGCGATCAAAATTGCGCCGCTCAGCCCTGAAACTCATAACACGTTGGGAAATGCTTTGCGGCAAAAGGGCGATATAACGGCGGCTCGCGTTGAGTTCGCCGAAGCCGCGCGATTGAACAAACTGAAATCAGACAATCAGGCCGCGACTTTTGACACCAACACAGGCATTCAAAAAATGAAACAAGGCAATCTGGCCGCCGCCATCAGCCTGTTTGAATCGGCCATCAAGAAAGACCCGAACTACGCCCCGGCGTTTTATCAGCTTGGCATGGCTTTGAGAAAGAAAGGCGACAGAAAAGGCGCGGCGGCGGCTTTCGAGCGCGCGGAACAACTTGATCGAAGGTTGAAAACGCCGGACTAATCGCGGAGAGAAATCACCGGATTTTTCAGGATTTGGTTGACGCTCTACTGTCTACTGGCTACTGTCTACTTCAGACAACTCAAACTCCAACAAAAGGAAGATAAAACCATGATCGAAGTGAACGAATCACCGCTCGTAAACCGTCGTGATTTCATGAAACAGTCGGCTGCTGCAGGCATTGCATTAGCTGCTGGTGAAACGCTGGCGAACGCCGCCGCCAAACAGGTTTTCAAAATCTCGCTGGCTGAATGGTCGCTGCATAAAACGCTGTTCAAGAAAGACCTCGACAACCTGGACTTTGCCAAAACGGCCAAACAGGATTTCGGCATCTCCGCCATCGAGTTCGTCAATCAGTTCTTCAAAGACAAGGCGAAGGACGTCAGTTACCTGAAAGAACTGAACAAGCGCGCCAAGGATTACGGCGTCGAACATCGTTTGATTATGTGCGACGGCGAAGGCGCACTTGGCGACCCAGACGCCACCAAGCGAACTCAGGCGGTCGAAAATCATTACAAGTGGGTGGAAGCCGCGAAGTTTTTGGGCTGCAAAATCATCCGCGTCAACGCTCAGAGCAAAGGCAGTTATGAAGAGCAGCAGAAACTGGCGGCTGATGGATTGCGGCGGCTGTCGGAATTCGGCGCTAAACACAAAATCGCCGTCATCGTAGAAAATCACGGTGGGTTGTCTTCAAATGGGCAATGGCTGACCGGAGTGATGAAGCTGGTCAACCATCCGAATTGCGGAACGCTGCCGGATTTCGGCAACTTCCGCGTCAGCCAAAACGAAATGTACGACCGTTACAAAGGCGTGACCGAGATGATGCCTTATGCCAAAGCGGTCAGCGCCAAGACTCACAATTTCGACGAACGCGGCGAAGAAACCGAAACCGATTATCACAAGATGATGAAGATTGTTTTGGATGCGGGCTACCGCGGCTTTGTCGGCATCGAATACGAAGGCGAAAAGATGAGCGAAGCCGACGGCATCAAGGCGACCAAGAAATTGCTTGAGCGCGTCCACGATGAATTGTCGAAAAACGTAAAGTAAGACTTTCTTCGTGGATTTTATTTTTGGCTTAACTGAGGTTCCAACACTCGCCAGACGTTTTCGGTCATCACCTTTTCGCCTTCGGCGTTGGGATGAATACCGTCGGGTTGGTTCAACTTCGGATTGCCACCGATACCTTCCAGCACAAACGGGATGAACGGAGTTTTGTACTGTTTTGCCAAGTCGCGGAAAACCTGGCGAAAGTCCCGCGTGTAATCGGCTCCGAAATTCGGCGGAGCCTCCATTCCAGCCAAAATAACGGTCACGCCCGCCGATTGAGCACGTTGAATTATCAATTCCAGATTTCTTTTCAAATCTGCTACGGGCAAACCTCGCAAGCCATCGTTGCCGCCAAGCTCTAAAATCAAAACCTTGACGTTGCCGGATTGAAGCGCCCAATCAATTCGTCGTGCTCCACCAGCGGAGGTGTCGCCCGAAACTCCAGCGTTGACCAGGCGGTAACGGTATCCGTTTTCGTCCAGCTTGCGTTGCAACAAAGTCGTGTACGACTGATCATCGCTCAAACCGTAACCCGCAGTCAGGCTGTCGCCGAATGCGACTATGGCTGGAAGATCGTCAGCAGAAGTCGAAATCGTTGCCGGAGCAGGAGTCGTCATTCGACCTGAAGCAGCTTGTTCGGTTGGCTTTGTCGTTTGCTGGCAAGCCGGCGAAATCATCGTCAGTGCCAGCAGGATTAAAATTCGAGATTTGAAATTGAGAATTTGAAAAGGCATATTCTTTGTCGGTCGTTGGTTATTGGTGTTTGGTGGTTGGTTATTCGTCTTAAACGTTCAACCGCCTTTCGACTTGAATCTTAGTCCGCCAACCGGCAACCGACAACCAACCACCAATAACCAACCACCAACTTATGATTCAACTTTCAAAGGTTTCCAAAACTGTCACCAGCGGCAGCGAACAACTCACGATTCTTCATTCGCTTGATCTGGAAATTCCACGCGGACAATTCGTCTCCGTCATTGGGCCTTCAGGCAGCGGCAAATCCACCTTGCTTGGATTGTTGGCCGGGTTGGATTCTCCAACCACTGGTACGATCAAACTCGATGGGCACAACATCACGGCGATGAGCGAAGACGATCTGGCGGAATTACGCGGACGGCTGGTCGGGTTCATCTTTCAATCCTTCCACTTGATTCCTTCGCTGACGGCTTACGAAAACATTTTGACTCCGATGGAAATTATGGGCGTCAGCAAACCGCGCGATAAAGCCCAGGCTTTGCTGGATGACGTTGGCCTCCATGACCGAGGCCATCATTACCCATCGCAACTTTCCGGCGGTGAACAACAGCGCGTAGCCATTGCTCGCGCCTTTGCCAACGAACCGCAAATCCTGTTGGCCGATGAGCCGACAGGGAATCTGGATTCCAAAAACGGCGGCCATATTTTTGAATTGCTGCTGAAACTGAACAGGGAAAGGCAAACGACTTTGTTGCTGGTGACTCACGATCATCAGCTTGCGGGATTGGCTGATCGCAAAATCAGTTTGCGCGATGGGCGAGTGGCGGAAGACACATTGCTCAGTCATTAGCTATTAACAAGCTGAAGCAGCGAAACCTGTGGAGTGCTGCGACTGGTCGCAGCTTTCCTTTTGTTGTCGAACATTCTGGTTGATCGGTGGTGGTTTGAAGCGAACGCCAAAGCTGCGACCAGTCGCAGCACTCCAAATGGCTAATTTGTTTTCGGTGCAGAGCCTTCTTTGATGGTCAGGACTTGGTTGGTTGTCACGTCTTTGAGCACATCCACTTTTCCGCTGGGCCAGCGGACTTCAATCGTTTTTACTTTCGCGGCTTTGCCCAGGCCGAAATGAACACGCAGATCATTCTGCGAATAGTAACTGCCGCCGCTGCGGACTTCGTTGAACTGAGTTTTCTCTTCGGTGATGCAAGTCACGCGAGCGCCGATTCCGCTGCGGTTTGAAGCGGCGCCGATGGCTTTGATTGTGATCCAGTTATTGCCGCCGTCTTTGGCAGCAGGCGAATCCAGTCGCATTAGGACAGGCGATTCGCTGACCGGATTGATGACCACGTCAATGTCTCCGTCGTTGTCGAAATCGCCAAACGCGCAGCCTCGGCTGGCGGTCGGCTCCATCAACGCGCCGCCGATCTTTTCAGTTACATCCTGAAAGCCGCCTTTTTGCATATTGCGATAAAGCACCTTGCGTTGTTGGTATCCGGCCTCCGTTGTCAGCTTTTCGACTTCTGGATAAACGTGGCCGTTGACCAACAGAACATCCAACCAGCCATCATTGTCAGGATCGAAAAAGCCGCAGCCCCAACCCAGCCAACGTGTGTTCAAGCCAATTCCCGCCGCAAACGTCACGTCGTCGAAACCGTTTTTGCCCAGGTTTCGATAAAGCGTCGAAGTGTCGCCGGAAAAATTCGTCTTGAAAATATCCACGAATCCATCGCCATCGAAATCGCCTGCGCTAACTCCCATGCCGGCTTGAGGCTTTCCGTCTCCGCTGTAAGCCGCGCCTGATTCTGTGCCGATGTCTGTGAAGGTTCCGTTCGCGTTGTTGTGATAAAGCGCTGCCGGAGCCGAGTCATTGGCTACGTAAATATCCGGCCAGGTGTCGTTGTCGAAATCGGCGACCAGGACTCCCAGCGCATACGTGCCAGCAGTTTTGCGGATGCCGGATTTTTCGGAAATGTCAGTGAACGTTCCGTTGCCGTTGTTTTGGTAAAGAGTGTTGACGCCTCCGGTCAGACCCGGCGGGCCGCAGGCGACCATGACGCCTTTGTACAAGCAGGGGCCGGTTTCAGGCGTCGGCGCAGTCTTCACGTCGAAGTCAATGTAACTGCCGACGAATAAATCCAGGTCGCCGTCTTTGTCGAAATCCAAAAAGGCGCTGCCCGATCCCCATCGAGTTTTGTTCACGCCGACTCCGGCTTTGTCTGTGATGTCGTTGAAGCTTCCGTTGCCGTTGTTTTTGAACAGAGTGTTCTTGCCGAAGTAAGACACGAACAGGTCATCCCAACCGTCGTTGTCAAAATCGCCTACGCAAACGGATTGCCCCCAGCCGGTTTTGGCCAAGCCGGATTTGGCAGTTACGTCCGTAAAAGTGCCATCT